>CACEHH010000005.1 GCA_902559345.1 uncultured SAR86 cluster bacterium
AGCATCAAAGAAAACTAAAAAGCCTATTAGTGTTAGCACTGTTGCAACTAATAAATCTAAGATTGCGCCATATAAACCTAAAAAAAATGAAAAGTATATGAGCGCAGCAATGAAAAAACATTTTATTGCTGTTCTTCTTTTGTGGAAAGAACATCTTAAAGAAGAAATGCAGAAAACCTTTGATCACCTTAGAACAAAAGGCGAAACATATGCTGATCCAATTGATAGGGCTTCTCAAGAAGAAGAATTCGCATTTGAATTAAGAACTAGGGATAGAGAAAGAAAATTAATAAATAAAATTGCCATATCAATTGAACAAATAAAACAAGATGAATACGGGTGGTGTGAGTCATGCGGAGATGAAATTGGCATTAAAAGACTTGAGGCAAGACCTACAGCGACTCATTGTATTGACTGCAAAACATTAGATGAAATAAAAGAAAAGCAGCTTAACGGATGATTCACATATTTCTATCAAATCCTAATTTTGATAAACAATAATAAAATAAGTAAATTCGCTATATCAATAGTAAATGAGCTTCAAAATAAAAACTTTAATGCCTATCTAGTTGGGGGGTTGTGTTCGAGATCTTTTATGCGGAATAGTTCCAAAAGATTTTGATATTGCTACTGATGCTACGCCTGAACAGATAAGGAAAATATTCAAATCATCAAGGATAATTGGAAAAAGATTTAAATTAGTTCATATATTTAATCGATCAGAATTAATTGAGGTCGCAACCTTTAGATCTGGAGAAAATATTTTAAATGATGGAGATTTAATTAAAGATCATTCAGGTAAAATCATTAGAGATAATATTTGGGGAACACTAGAAGAAGATACTTTTAGAAGAGACTTCACAATTAATGCATTGTACTACTGTCCTTCTACTCAAAAAATTGAAGACCATAATAATGGCATGAAGCATATTCATGAAAAAATTATTGTTTCAATTGGTGATCCTCAAAAAAGATTTTCTGAAGATCCTGTTAGAAGTTTAAGAGCCATAAGGTTTAGCAATAAGTTGAACTTTAAAATTGATAAGGCTATCAAAGAAGCTATTTACGATAAGGGCCATTTACTTTCAAGCATTTCTAACGCTAGATTGTTTGATGAGTTTTGCAAGATTTTCTTAAATGGCATGGCTGAAAAAAACTTTAATAAATTGTTATCTTTTGGTTTAAATAGATATTTGGTGAGAACAGATCCTGAACTAAATGAGTATACGTATAATGTAATGATTGAGGCCTTAAGAAATACTGATAAGAGATTGCATAACGATCAATCTGTTACTCCTGGGTTTCTTATTGCTGCCCTTCTATGGCCTCAACTTGTTGAAGCTTCCAAGCAAAAAGGTGAAATAAATCTAAGAAAATATTTTAGATCAATGGATAGGATTTTAAGAGAACAACAAAAAATTACTGCAATCCCAAGAAAATTTCATGGTTATATAAAAGATATATGGGTCTTACAACTCAAGCTACATAGCAGAATTGGCAAACAGCCATACAAAACTCTTAAACACCCTAGATTTAGAGCTGCTTATGATTTTCTATTGGTAAGAGAAAAGGCATCAGGTGAGAGTAGCTATTTAGGTAATTGGTGGACTAATTTTCAAAAAAATGACAACAATATTAAAAAGTCTTTAATTGAGAAATTGCATGAAAAAAATAAAGAAGAATCATTTAAAAAATTTGGTTTCTCTGAAGAGTTAAGATAATCTATTAATTACAAATTAAATATTGTAATGAAGCCAGCTTTAAACGAAATACCATTACCAAAATATATTGCCATTGAGGGTCCAATAGGCGTTGGAAAGACTACGCTTGCAAACAAGATTGCTGAATCATTTAATTATGATGCTTTTTTAGAACAACCTGCAGAAAATCCATTTCTAAAAAATTTTTATAGGAATCCAAGTCAATCTGCTCTTGCTACTCAATTATTTTTCTTATTCCAAAGAATGCAACAAATACAAGACCTAAAACAACGCAGTCTATTTGAAAATGTTCGTGTTGCTGATTTTTTAATTGAAAAGGATCGGCTTTTTGCCGAAGTAACTCTTTCAAATGAAGAAATGATTTTGTATGACAAAGTATACGAACATATAACCATAGATGCACCTTCGCCTGATTTGGTAATCTATCTTCAAGCTCCTATTGAAATACTTAAAGAAAGAATCACCAAAAGAGGAAATATCAACGAACAATATCTGACATTAGATTATTTAGAAAGATTAAATGATGCATATTCAAGATTTTTCCTTGATTATACTGCAGCACCACTTTTAATTATAAATGCGGCGGATATCAACCTAGAATCAAGTGAAGATGATTATGAGGCATTAATTACAATGATAATGTCTAATCCTAAGGGGAAAAATTTTATTAATCCTCAGCCCTCAATCATTTAAAGACTAATTGTGTCTCAAGAGATATATAGTCCTAAATCTGCTAACCCTCATATAAAAGATATTGAGGAATATCAAAAGCTTCATAAAGAATCTATAGAAAGTCCTAAAGAATTCTTTCAAAAGTTAGCAAATGAAAATATATCTTGGTTTAAGGATTTTAAAGAGGTTCATAATGATGATTTTCCGAACACTAAATGGTTCAGTGGTGGTCAAACCAATGTAAGCTTCAATTGTATAGATAGGCATTTAGAGAGTGATGCAAATAAAACTGCATTAATATGGGAGGGGGATGATCCATCTTATTCTAAGAGCCTGACCTATCAAGAACTCCATGATGAAGTCTGTAAATTCTCAAATGTTCTTAAAAATCTTGGTGTAAAAAAAGGTTCAAGAGTTTGTATTTATATGCCTATGATAGTTGAGGCAGCCTTTGCAATGCTTGCGTGTACAAGGATTGGCGCTATTCATTCGGTTGTTTTTGGTGGTTTTTCACCGGAGTCATTAAAAGATAGAATTCTTGATGCTGACTGTAAAATTGTAATTACGGCTGATGAAGGTTTAAGAGGCGGAAAAAAAGTTCCGTTAAAACTTAATGTTGATGAAGCTCTTAAAGGATGTCCAAATGTAAAATCCACTTTAGTTATAAAGAGAACTAGTGAAGATATTCCATGGGATGAAAATCGCGATATTTGGTATGAGGAATTATCTAAAGATGTTGAAACTACCTGTGATCCTGAGCCAATGGATTCTGAAGATCCCCTTTTTATACTTTATACATCTGGTTCAACTGGGAAGCCCAAAGGTGTATTGCATTCTACTGCTGGATATTTGTTAGGTGCTCATATTAGTTTTAAATATTTGTTTGGCATAAGGCCAGAAGATAAATATTGGTGTACTGCTGATGTTGGATGGATAACTGGTCATACATATATTTTGTATGGTCCTCTTTCAAATGGGGCTACAACTTTAATGTTTGAAGGTGTTCCAACCTACCCTTCTGCATCAAGGTGTTGGGAGATATGTGATAAACACGAAATTAATATCTTTTACACTGCTCCAACTGCTATCAGAGCCCTTATGGCTCAAGGCGATGAGCCTGTTTTAAAAACTAAAAGAAATACTTTAAGGGTATTAGGCACTGTTGGTGAACCAATAAACCCAGAGGCGTGGGATTGGTACTACAGTGTTGTAGGTGAATCTAGATGCGATATTATTGATACATGGTGGCAAACTGAAACTGGCTCAGTTCTTATATCTCCAATTGCAGGCGTCACACCCACAAAACCGGGATCAGCTACTCTTCCTTTTTTTGGAGTAAAACCAGCGCTATATGATGAAAATGGTAAAACATTAGAAGGACCAAATTCAGGAAACTTGGTAATGGAACAATCTTGGCCTAGCCAAATTAGAAGTGTTTATGGGGATCATCAAAGAATGATAGATACATACTTTAGTATGTATAAAGATATCTACTTTACTGGAGATGGAGCTAGAAGAGACGAAGATGGATATTACTGGATTACTGGAAGAGTGGATGATGTTTTAAATGTCTCAGGTCATAGACTTGGTACCGCAGAGATTGAAAGCGCTCTTGTGCTTCATCCAAAAGTAGCAGAAGCTGCTGTGGTTGGATTTGACCATCCAATTAAAGGTCAAGGCATTTATGCTTTTGTTACTTTAATGATTGGAGAGTCATTTAGTGACGAATTAAATAATGAATTAAAACAATTCGTAGCTAAAGAAATAGGTGCAATCGCAAGGCCTGACCTAATTCAAAATGCACCTGGTCTTCCAAAAACAAGATCTGGAAAAATAATGAGAAGAATTTTAAGAAAAATTTCCGAAGGCGATCTATCAAATCTTGGCGATACCACTACACTTGCAGATCCATCAGTTGTAGATTCTCTAATTAGCAATAAAATAAGCTTATGAAAAAAAATAGTTTATTAGTGATTGCCACACTTACTTTAGTTAGTTGTAATACAAATCAAAATTATGATAAGTCAATGCTACCTGACGCTGATCCTAAAGTTCTAAGTGAAGTGAATTCCAAAGTATTAATTTCTTGTATGCAAATGCCTGTGCCTCGACCACCTGTTCCTATAAATCCAAGTCATAAAGTGCCAACTAGCGAGGTATATGATCAGAATGATTGTGTTGAGAACAAATTGTCTGATAATGAGCGTAAAAAAATTCTTAATGAGAGAAAAGAAAAAGAAAAATTTAATCTTGTAATTAATTTAGAAGATCAAGAAGAAGAGTAACGATTTTCAACACTTTTTATTTTTTTATCATCTTGAAGTTTTATCAGGTGAGCCATAAGACTCATTTTTGCAATAGGATGGAGTATTTCAGGTACATCGTTATAAACTAATGGCAATAACTCATCAAGGTTGGAATTCTTATTTTTATCCACACATCTTAAGACTTTCGATTCTCTTGAGAGTCTATGTCTAATGATTGATTGAATAGTTTTATAAGGATCTTCCATATAATTTCCATGACCTGGTGCGAAATAATTAATATCATAATCTTCTAACAGCCTTAAAGATTCTATATATTCAGTCATATTTCCATCTGGTGGAGCTATCACAACAGTTGAGCCATCCATAATATGATCACCAGTTAAAAGGCATTTATGTTTTTCTAAATAAAAGCACAGATGATTTGATGCATGTCCTGGGGTATGAATTGTTTCAAGAGAGTATTCCTTTGTTGCAATAACATCTCCATGACTCAAAACTGTATCGGGTATAAAAGTTTCATCTTCCCATTCAGATTCTCTATCTACCAGTCTTCCAAACATTGGAATATCTAACTCTTTAGAAATGGGCAGTGCTGCAGGTGAATGATCTGTATGAGTATGTGTAACTAGGATTCTTTTAATCTTACCAGCTCCCTTTTTTAAAATAGCTTGAATGTGTTCTTTAATATTTGGTCCTGGGTCTACAAGTGTTATGTCCTCTTGCCCTATTAAATAAGTATTAGTTCCTTGTCCAGTAAAGACGCCGCCATTAGGTGCAGTAATTTTAGTTATTAATTTATTCATTAATGATCCTCATAACCATCATCTCCTGGAAACAAAACCTTCCAAGTATCATTTTCTTTATAGAACTTAGGCAAGATAGGTTTAATGTCATCTTTTGTAAGTTTTTTTTGATGATCGAGCATTGTTGTTGCGCTTTTAAAATTCATACATGATTTTAGGTTCTCTGTTGTTGGAAGAATCATCTGCATGTCTCCTTCTAAGGCTTTCTTAAGTGCTAGATTAGGACTAATCCATAAACTATGGGTTAGCTCCATGCCGTCATGTTGAACAATCTGATTTTCTGGTAAATATGCTATAAAAAATCTTGTATCAAATCTTCTGGCTTCAAACTCAGGGGTAATCCAGTGAGATAATGGTGCAATGTTAGCGGTTGTGAGTGTCAAATCCTCTTTTTTACATATATCTAAAAGATTAATTTCATTATTTATTAACATTTGTCTATAAGTATCGAATTTTGATTTATCTTCGCCTTCTAAATTAAGCAACTCTCCAGATCTTTTTGTAGCAAGAAGTATCCCAACCTCCTCAAAACACTCTCTTATACATGCAGCCCAATAACTTAAACCTCCATTATTTAACCCAAGTATGTTCGAAGCTTTTAGATCATCATATCCATCACAATATAACTCAAGGCTCTCTAAACAATCTCCTTCATCAATTTTGCCTCCAGGAAAAACATAAAGATTTCCAAATGGAGACTTCTTAGATCTTTTGACCATTAAAACTTCCATACCATCATTGGTGTCTCTTAGAACAAGAACAGTTGCAGCAGGAGTTAAATTATTATTCATATATTTAATCGATATAGCTTAGAATACTGCTTATGCAAATTACTGACAATCTAAAAAATGATATCTCTAATGCTCCTACATGGTTTCTTGATACTATCGCCATAAAGCCAAGTGAAAAAATTTTAGAAGATGTTAAAGGAAACCTTTCATATTCTGTATGGCCCTCTTCATCTGAAAATAAGAATCTTATGATCTTTATTCATGGAACTGGCGCTCATAAAAAATGGTGGTACCCAATTGCCCCTCAATTTGTAGACTACTCAAATATAATTGCTATTGATCTTCCGGGTATGGGCGATTCAGGTTTTAGAGAAAAGTATAGTATCAAAGACTTTGGTCAATGCATCATTTCAATTATTGAAAAAGAGAAGTCTAATATGGATATTGATAGTATTTCTATCATAGGCCACTCTTTAGGAGGCCAAGTAGCAGGATACGTGGCTTCAGAAAAAAAAGATCTTGTCTCTAATTTAATCATGATTGATACCTTTATAAGGCCACCAGATTGGGATCCATCTCAAAATGAAGGCGGGCCTTTAAGAATGATTAAATATTATCCAGATAAAACTACAATTCTAAAAAGATTTAGGCTTCTTCCTCAACAAGAATGCAATAATGAATGGTTTGTAAGATATATATCTGAGCATTCGGTTAGAGAAACATCAGAAGGATGGCGTTGGAAATTTGATGATTCAATGTTTAATAGTCTTGAAAGATTATTTGGATATAAATTCTCTTTTAGATGTCCTGCTCTTTTTATTCATGGAGCAAATAGCCTCCTAATGTCAGCAAATATTTTAGATAATATTAAAAAAATGTATTCTGAAATTATGGATTTTAATGAGGTCAATGGTGCTGCACACCATGTTCCCTTAGATAAACCATTAGAAATAGTTGATATAATAAAAAATCGTCTTTTTTAGATTTTTATATGAATTATTTTTATTTTTTCTTTTTCTTATTTCTATCAGTTCTAATATTAATAAAGCCGTTTATAAATATCATCTCAAATTGGGTCATGCGATCTAAGAAGCTAACAATAACTGGGGCAATTACTTTTTTTGTAGGAGTTTTGTGTATATATATAAGTCTTAGTAATGAATTTTGGTATGAGCGTGTGTGGTTAATCACAACTTTTGTAATAGGAATCGCTCTTTTAATAAGAGCTTTAGTGATTATTTTCTTTTTTAGAAAAATTAAAAAAATGCTGCCCTATTTCATGGAGAACTATTATAAATTTTCAATACCAATCGCGCTTGTTCTGATTTATATATCAATTCTAATTGTATCTACCGATTATATTGGTCCTCAAAAAGATATTAGCTCTTGTAAATCGGACAAAGATATAGATGTTATATGTGAGTTTTTGAACCCTGAGGATATTGTAATTACTCCTGATAAGGAATTTCTGCTTATGTCAGAATTTGGAGGTATAGGCCCATATGAAGAACAAAAACCTGGTTTTTTTGCATTATTAGATCTAAGAACAAAAAAAAGAATAATTCCAAATATAACTATCGCTAGTAATTCATGGGGCGACCCATCATGTAACAGAATTGATGATCAGCAGTATGGGCCACATGGGATAGATCTCGTGGAGCGTAATGACGGAAAATTTCAACTTGGAGTTATAAGCCATTATCCAGATGAAACTATTGAAATGTTTGAATTGATAAAAACTAATGGGTCATGGAATTTCATATGGAGGGGTTGTGTAGATGTTCCATACAAATATTATTTTAATGATATAAGTCTTAAAAAAGACGGTGGTTTTTTTGCATCACATATGTATGAAAGAGATATAACTCTTAATGAGTGGCTCATAACCTCTTTACTAAAAAGAAATTCAGGATACCTTGTAGACTGGAATGATGGAAAGTTTAATAAAGTTGAAGGTACTGAAGGCAGTGGGCCAAATGGAATAGCCTTAGATAGAAATTCCAACTTGCTCTATATTAATTACAATCAAGGTGATCTCATTACAAAGTTTGATCTTTCGATAAACAAAAAGATTCATAGTCAATTCATAGAAGCGCCAGATAACCCTTATATTGATGGTGATTATATATGGGTTACTTCTCTAGATTTCCAACCAAATGATTTTGGAGAATGTGAATTTAAGAAAAGTTGCTCATTACCTTTTTCTATTTATAAATTAGATAAGAAAACATTAGAAGTCCTTGATAAATTCTCGTTCTCTAAAACAGTATTTGGATTACCAACAGTCGCGGTTCCGGTTGGTGAAAACATTTATATGGGATCATTCCATTCTGATAGATTGGGTTATTTTAAAATAAATTAATTTTATGATTGAAGATTTTAATTTTGATTCTATACAAATAAAAATACCAAAAAGGGCTGAAAACTCTCATAAGGGAAATTTTGGGAAAGTATTAGTAATTGGTGGGTCTGATGGCATGGGTGGTGCTGCAATACTTTCATCAGAGGCAAGTCTTTTTTGTGGTTCTGGTTTAGTTCATCTTCACACACATCCCAATAATGTAGAAGCAAGCTTAAAAAGAAACCCAGAAATAATGGCTTTAGGTATAAATAATAATTATAAAGTCCCCAATGAAATGAATGTTATTTTATGTGGTCCAGGATTAAGAGATGATGATTGGTCATATGATATATACAAAAAAACAATAACCAAAGATGGCAATCATGTGCTTATCTTAGATGCTGGCGCTCTTTATTTTTTATATAAATCTTATGCAAAATCTCCAATTTCAGACAAGCATTTAATACTTACCCCTCATCCAGGTGAGGCAAGTGCACTTTTAAATGTTCCAGTTGATGAAATTCAAACTGATCGATTAAAAGCTGCTAAGGAAATATCTAAAAAATATAATGCAGATGTAATTCTTAAAGGAAATCAAACTATAGTTTTTTCTAAGTTAAATGAAGGTGCTCTCTTATGCAATGAAGGGGGTCCAGAACTTGCAACTGGCGGAACTGGTGATGTGCTTGCCGGAGTAGTATCTTCATTGATTGCACAAAAATTAAGTCACTTTGATTCTTGTGTTCTCTCCACGGCATTACATGCACGAGCAGGTAAAATTTTTAATAAAACCATAGGTGAAATCGGTTTAAATGCCTCATCCTTAATTCCAATAATTAGAGACCTCTTAAATAAATGAAGATAATTACCTTGAAAAATGATCAAGCTACAAGCGAGCTTGGAAAACTAATTGCTAATGAGATACAAAAGTTAGATCAACAATCTATAGAGATACATCTCGAGGGAGATTTGGGAACTGGTAAAACTTTTCTAACAAAGTCAATAATTAAGAATAGTGGATGGAGCGAACATGTAAAAAGCCCCACCTACACTCTGTGTGAAGAATATGAATTAAATGATCTAATTTTTCTACATATTGACCTATATAGAACTAATGAAGCCGATGATATTCTTATATTTGATTTAGACAGGAATACCCACTCTAAAAAAGTAATAATAATTGAGTGGCCACAAAAATTAATACATGAAAGAGAGTTTGATTTAAAAATATTTTTTAAACATATTGATAATGGAAGAGAAGTCTCGATAATATCTAAAGACAATAAATTTGATAGCCTACTTAATACAAATGAATAAATATCTTTATCTCTGTATAATTTTATCTGCTTTTATTAGATCAAATGAAGTATCTTTTAACGAAGTAACAAAATTAGACAGCGATACCATTCAGATATCCTTTATATTAGAGAAGGTTTCATATCTGAAATCATATTCTCTTATCGAGCCATCAAGACTGGTGATTGATATACATGACAGTAGTCTTAAAAAAGAAATAAGTGAGGTCTATAACTTCCCAGTAAAGAAGATAAGTGCAACATCTGAAGAAAACTTAACCAGAATCGTTATAGATCTATACGAATATGTTAAATGGAAAAAACCAACTCAAACATATACTGAAAATGGGATTTTGCTTAATCTAGAAATAGAAAAAGCAAAAAAATTAAAAAACAATATAAGAGATATAGTAATTGCGATTGATGCTGGTCATGGAGGAAGGGATCCTGGAGCTGTTGGAAGCAATGTCGTTGAAAAAGACATTACTTTGCTAATTGCTAGAGAATTAGAAAGAACCTTGAGAGATACCGAAGGATACCAAGCGGTTATGATAAGAAGTAATGATGAATCTGTTAGCCTAAATCAAAGATACCAAAATGCTAGAAAGTCTGGCGCTGATGCTCTTATTTCAATTCATGCTGACGGTTTTAGACTAGAGTCAGTTAAAGGTGCGTCTGTATTTGTATGGTCTAATGAAGCTTCAAGCAGTGTTGCAAGAAACTTATCTGAAAGGCAGAGAAAACGAATACAAGCTCAAATAAAAGATATAAAACCATATGATTTTAATGAGGATGAAGCAATGATGATTTATCCAAGCACTTATAAAAATAAAATTGATCAAAGCTTAATTCTAGGAAATAAAATTTTAGAACAACTCAAGCGAGATCCTTTTACAAAAATCCATAAAAAAAATGTAGAGTTTGCTGATTTTAGAGTTCTAAAATCTGTTGATATACCATCTGTTTTAGTTGAATCAGGCTTTATTACAAATCCAGAAGATGCAGAAAGATTGAATAAGAAAGAAGGTAGAAGAATGATTGCTAGGTCTATTTTTCTTGGTATACACAATTATTTTAAAGAACAGGCTCCTTCAGGAACCTTGTTGCAAAATAATCAGGCTTATGTAAATTATACAGTCCAAGAAGGAGATACCCTTCTTGAATTAGCTATAAGGTTTGGCATAACAGTTGAATCAATAAGTAAAACCAATAACCTCAAAAATAATTCTATCTTTCAAGGTCAAATACTTAGGATTCATATTTAATTAAATTTTTTATGACATATCATATGGGTCTACATCAAAAGACCACTTTACTTTTTTGCTCTCTGGCCAAGTCTCAAATTCTTTAATTAAAAATTTTAGTATTCTGTTTAAATACGCTTTATTTGAAGATTTTATAACTAAATGGCTTCTTATATTCCCTTTAATTTTAAAAGGTATTGATGGGAGCGGGCCAATAATACCAACTCCCTTTCGATTATCTAATGTAAGACTAGCTCTATTCAAAAAATCTAAACAGTTTTTGGAATTAGGAGAAGTGGTTCTCAAAATACATATGCTTGAGTATGGTGGTAAGCTTAAATTCTTATTAACACTTAGGCATTGATCTGCAACCAGTTGATAATCACCTGTTTTAATTTGTTTTAGATTTATATCATCAGGATACCTTGTTTGAATAATAACTTTAGCAAGATTGTTATTCCTGCCCGCTCTTCCGGAAACTTGAATAAGTTGTTGTGATATTTTTTCAAGAGCATTAATCTCAGGACTTATTAATCCGCTATCAGCATTTAAAATTACACATAATGTTACCTTTGGAAAATCATGACCTTTAGATAACATCTGAGTTCCAACTAAAATAGCCTCTTCACTATTATTAGCCTTCTTATAAATTTCTTCCATAGATCCTTTGCGTCTAGTTGAATCATAATCAACTCTTATGATTGGCACTTTTGAAAAAGCGTTTTCTAGAACTTCCTCAACTCTTTCAGTACCACTTCCATATAAATTAATTTCTTTTGAAGAACAGTCAGGACATTCTTTGTTAATGGGATAGACTGATTCGCATTTGTGACAAATTAATTTATTTTTAGACTTATGAAAGACTAAATTTGACTCACATTCGCCACATTCAGCAACCCAACCACAGTTATCACATTCATATAATGGAGCAAACCCTCTCCTATTTATAAAAATTAAAACCTGTTCTCCTTTTTTTATTGTTTCTCCAATAATGGTTAGTGTTTGTAATGCTAATCCACCCACTAGAGGAGAATCATTAATATCAAGCGGTATTAACTTTGGAGGTTTTTTACCATCTATTCTTCTTAGTAAATCAAATTTCTTATATTTCTTTTCCTTAACAAGTTTTAATGTCTGAAGAGATGGGGTTGCTGATCCCAAGAAAATAGGAATATCTTCAAGCTGAGCTCGCTTTATTGCTAAATCTCTTCCAGAAAACCTAAAACCTTCAGACTGTTTATAAGACTGATCATGCTCTTCATCAACTATGATGGCGCCTAAATTCTTAAGGGGCATCAAAACAGAGGATCTAGTTCCAATGACTATTCTAATTTCACCAAATTTGGATCTTAACCATACTTTAAATCTTTGATTAGGTGTTAATCTAGAATGGTAGACCCCAATATCTCCACTGAATCTATTTTTAAATCTCGATACTAATTGAGGGGTTAAGTTGATTTCTGGAACTAATATAAGAACAGATTTTTTTTCTTGTATAAGCTTTTCTGCTAATTGTAAATAAATCTCAGTTTTGCCCGAGCCAGTTACTCCATATATTAACGAGGGTTTAAAATTTTTAATTCTCTTGAGTTTTATTAAATTACTTTCTTGCTCCTTGGTTAGCTTAAAATTCTTATCAGATTTATTTATGTCGTATTCGCTAGATTCACCTAAAGGTGCAATTATTTTATTACTTTGTTTCCTTAATAGAGTTGGCATAAAAGAGAAAAACACCTCTCCAATTGGATGATGATAATAATCTGCTGCCCAAAGAATGGTCTTGAAAATTGATTTATCAAAACATACTGATTCTTCGGTTGTTGAAATTATCTCTTTTATAGCTACTGATTTATGAAACGAGCTATGTTGTGAAATTTTACTCACTACTATACCTATAACAACCTTCTTACCAAAAGGAACTATAACCCTTGTACCTTTTTTAATATGTGCAACAGATTTATAGGTAAAGCAACTCCTAATTGGTAGTCCAATTGCTATATCATAATAAAAAATATTCATTTTTTAATTGTAATGAAATTAAATTTTGCTATAGTTCTCATCCTAATTTAATTTTATTATGAAAAAAGGCATACATCCTGAATACCGTGAAGTACTATTCCATGATATTAGTGTGGATGAGTACTTTATTATTAATTCAACACTAAGCACGGATAAAACAAAAGAGTGGGAAGATGGAAAAACTTATCCATATTATCCTGTTGAGGTGTCGTCTTCTTCGCATCCTTTTTATACTGGTAAACAAAAAATTATTGATACTGGTGGTAGAGTACAGAAATTTGAAGAAAGATTTGGTAAAAAGAAATAACTTTATCAATTTAAACCTGAACTCCCAAATCCTTTAGTGCCTCTTACTGACTCATCAAAATCTTCAACTACTTTAAAATTTGCTTGGACTATAGGCACAATAATCATTTGAGCTATCCTATCTCCAGGATTAATTTCAAAATCAGCATCTGATCTATTCCAAGCTGGAACCATTAATTCTCCCTGATAGTCTGAGTCTATAAGTCCTACTAAATTTCCTAAAACAATTCCATGTTTTGATCCAAGTCCTGATCTAGGTACAACCAATGCTGCTAGATTCTCATCCTCTAGATACATAGCAAAGCCAATGGGTATCATTAACGTTTTACCTGATTCTAAATTTAATTTAGTCTCTATACATGCCCTTAAATCAAGTCCAGCAGAGCCAATCGTTTCATATTCTGGAAGGGGTATCTTATCTCCCATAAGTGGGTTAATTATCTTAACTTTTATATTTTTCAAATCTAAGCTTCCTATAATTTTACTAATTTTAACTTAGATTTGCCTGAAGAGATGTTATTCGATAAAGACTTTATAGATAATAGAATATATATTTGTTTTACTTAATATTCATTATAGTATTGATATGTATGTTTCTGTTCTATAAAATCGCATTCCTATGAGTAAAAAATGTCAAGTTACAGGTAAGATGCCTCAGTCTGGGAATAATGTTTCTCATGCTAACAATAGAACTAAAAGGAAATTTTTTCCTAACCTTCATACGCATAAATTCTGGGTTGAATCAGAAAATAGATTTGTGAATCTAAAAGTTTCTGCAAAAGGCATGCGCATTATAGATAAGAAAGGTATTAGCCAAGTTCTTAAAGATATTCGTGCTCGTGGAGAAAAAGTTTAATTTAGTAAACTATTTATAACCAACCTCCTGTGCAAGAAAGACTGCTTCTTTTTGCAAAGAACCTAACTTACTTACATTTATATCGTCTTCTATAAAACTACCCCAATCTTTTATAGAGTTAGCGATATCAGCTTCTTTTAGAACTGGATACTCTTTGTTTGCTGATGCATAGAAATCCTGAGCGCTATCTGATGATAAATACTCTAAAAGCTTTTGGGCATTTTCTTTATTTTTAGATGTTTTTACTACGCCTGCTCCAGATATATTTACGTGAACTCCCCTACCAGATTGATTGGCCCAGAATAATTGTAGATTGTCATATTTAGGATCGTCTAATAACCTGGCTAAGTAATATGTATTAACAATTGTCACGCCGCATTGGCCACTTGATACTGCTTTAAGAGCATTTGTATCGTTTGAGAAAACTTCTGTAGCTAAATTAGCAACCCACCCAGAAACAATCTCTTTAGCTTGGTCATAACCGTAAGCATCAATCATGCTAGCCATAAGAGATCTGTTATAAACTTTCTTTGATGTTCTTAAGCATAATTTTCCTCTCCATTTTGGATGAGCTAAGTCTTCGTATGATGAAAAGTCACCTTCTGAGAACTGATCGCTAGAATAAACGATAGTTCTTGCTCTTTTAGAAAGCCCAAACCATTGACTGTCTGGATCTCTTAAGTATGAAGGAATATTATCTTCAAGAATAAATGAGTTAATTTTACTAAAAATATTTCTATCTGTTGCTTGCCATAGTACTCCTGCATCAACAGTCATAAATATATCAGCTTTTGATTGTTTGCCCTCTGCAACGATTCTTTCCATTAACTCTTGGGCATTTCCAGATAGTAGATTAACTTTGATTCCAGTATCTTGATAAAAATTTTCTAAAATCGGTTCGAGTAGCTGCGGTTGCCTTGAAGTATAAATTGTTAGCTCATCATTAGATTGATTAGCACAAGAAACTAAAAAAAATAAAGAAAATATGATATAAAATTTTTTCATTTTTAACCTCACAAGAATGAAGATTTATTTTTTAGGTGTGCGAAATTATTATATCTTATTATCACCAGAGGCATGACTAATAAAAAAATTTTTCAAAAATCCTGCTTTGTTAACACTTGTTAGTCCGATATTTCTTAACAATTTTATATAAACATTATTTGATCTAAATAAATCTACAAAAAAATCCATAGACTTAAGCATTAAATAATTCATATTCTTTCTTCTTATCTCATATTTTTTAAGGATTAAGCGTTTGTCTAATAACATCTTCTTTTCATAAGCTTTTATTAGCTCTTCACAAAAAACATCGGCATCTGCAAAACCTAGGTTAATTCCTTGTCCTGCTAAGGGATGTATTGAATGAGCTGCATCACCAATCAAAACAGTAGAGTCACAAATATACGTATCAAAATGATGGTTAAAAAGATTAAAAGATAAGATATTAGAAAAAATGTTAATATTTGCCCCAATTTTTTTTTCAAAATAAGCAATATTTTCATTTACATAATCCTCTGGGGCTTGATTTAATATTTTTGCTTTATCGACAGACCAGACAATTGTATGTGTTGATAGCTCTTCATGATCAGGCAATGGCATAATTGCAAAAATACCTTTTTCAGAAAATATTTGATGCGCTATATCGACATCCTCTAGATCACACTTTACAGTAAAAGTTATTGCAATTTGTTTGTAGTCTCCTACGAAAGGCTCTAAAGAAGCTATTTTTGCAACATTTGAATTTCTTCCATCACAACCCGCTACAAGTTGAGAATATATAGTCTGATTATCTGAAAGTATGATTTCACAAGACTTGTTAATTTCAACCTCTTTTATGTCTTCGATTTGAGTCTCAAACAGAGTTTTTTTTATCACCCTCTTTTGAAGAGCTGACTGAAGATCATTAAAGAAAACCACATAGGATAAATCTTCAGAATTAATTTCCTCTGAAGAAAAGTCTATTTGTCCTGTACCCTCCCCATCAATTACATTTATTTTTTTAATCTTTGAATGTCTAATATCTATACCTAGCTTATCTAGAAGTTTCTTTGAGTATGGATTTAAGGTTAAAGTTCGTATATTTTCTTTTGAAAAAGGTTTATTAATAGATTTTTCAATAACAATAGAATCTATATTTTTAGAATCTAGTCTTAAAGATATATAGCTACCTATAATTCCACCGCCAGATATGGTAACGATAGGATTCACAAGATTAAGACATTAATGATTCAATTTCACGAGGGTCAGAGGGTACTTTTTTAGTAAGGTTTTCATTCCCATCATCGGTCACCAGAATATCATCTTCTATCCTTACTCCAATTCCCTTCCATTTATCATCAACATTCATTGAACTGCTTATATAAATTCCTGGTTCTATTGTTGTAATCATTCCAGGCTTGAATTTCATAAAATCATCTCCTTCCATATAATCTCCAGCATCATGAACATCAAGCCCAAGCCAATGGCCTATTTTATGCATATAAAAATCTTTATAAGCTCCTGATTTATGTAACTCTTCGGGATCCCCATCTAACAAACCAATTTTAACAAGACCTTTCGTTATAACTTTTTCAGAAATTTCTTGAGGCTCCATAATACTATTACCTGGACGTACACATTCTATTGCGGCATTCATGGCTTCAAGCACAATCTCATATACTTTAAGTTGCTCCTCAGAAAACTTACCACTAATTGGAAAGGTTCTTGTAATATCTGCTGCATACATTTCGTATTCACATCCAGCATCAACTAACAATAAATCCGACCCATTAAGAGCTTGATTATTCTCTACATAATGGAGCACACATGCATTTTCCCCACCAGCAACAATTGGATTATATGCAGGATATCTAGCGCCACGTTTTGAAAATTCATGAATATATAAGCTTTCAACATGTTGTTCTAAATCTCCTTTTTTTACTGATTTCATAGCAGTTATATGAGCCTCAGCAGAAATATCACATGCCTTTTTAATTAAATCTATTTCATGATCATCTTTTATAAGACGAGCATTGCCAATCAATGAACTTGCATCGATTATATTGATAGATTTACTGTGGCGATCTTTGGATGAGGCTGCAGTAGTCCAATCGATTACTTTCTGATCAAAACCTGATTTTTTACCAATAGGATATAGAACTTGTTCAGAACCATAAAGTATGTCCGGGAGCATTGAGTCAATCTGAATATTATCAAAAGCTTTATCAAATAAAAAATCTTCAACTGCACCTATAGGGCCTGCTCTATATCCATCCCATATTTCTTTAAGCTTATCTTTTGGAGGAACAAACATAATTGAGTTTATGCCATCTTTATTATTTACAATAGCAATCAAAGATTCTGGCTCACAAAAGCCAGACATATAATAAAAACTACTATCTTGCCTAAAGGGGAACGTTGAATCAGCATTTCTATATTGCAAATCAGCTCCAGGAATTAGTAGTACAGAATTCTCAGGCAATATATCCTTTAAATTATTTCTTCTATTTTTATATATAGTCTTATCCATTTGAGTATTTTACTCTTTTAAACAAACTTTCCAATTCATTAAAGTAGAATTAAACTATTAAAATGTCTAAATCCAAAAATTCATCTTCTAAGGTTTTTGAAAAAAAATTAGATTTACTAATAAAAAGATTTGAAGAGCAGAAAGGTATTATAAACTCATATGTTAAAAGAGAAAGGGAGTGGAAAAAAGATAAACTGCTTCATAAAAAAGAAGTAAATCGTCTTGAAAAGATTTTAAAAAAGGTAACAGATGAGTAAAGTAGAAACAGTTTCTCTTAGAATATTTGGAAGAGATTTAACTCTAGCCTGCCCTCCTAAAGAAAAAGATAATCTTATTAAAGCTGCGAAACTATTTAACGAAGAGCTTGATAATATAAATGATAAAAATAATGCCCTAATCATTGCTGGCCTAACTTTGGCAAATAAATTGCTATCTAGTGACACAAAATCAGACAAAGTTAGTGATTTAGATTTCTCAAAGCTCATAAATAAAATTGAAAAGGCTATAGAAAAATAGCCTTTATCTTATATTTGAACTCAACTATACTTTAATTACATTCTGGTTCATGCGCTAATGTGTTAATAAATTTGAACCGATACTAATAATTAGGTGATTTTCCACTGTCCTTGTTGTGCAATACCTATAAGGGAAGCCTGATCTGACATGATATTCACCACCTGAACTTTCGGTTCAGGTATAGCGCATAGCGGTGACCTGGTTTGTTAGCCTCTGTAAAATTTATGGTGAAAAATAAAATTCGAAAATCACTTCTTGAGCAGGGGCAACTTTTATCTAAAAAGTTCATCAGAGAAACAAATCTAAAAATTCAAAATATCGTAATAAATGAAATAAATATTAGAACTTCTAAAAATACACTACTTTATTTTCCCTATAGAAATGAAATATCTGTCGAGTTAATAATAAAGGAGTTATGGAAATATTCTAATAATATTTATATGCCCAGAATAGTTTCTAAAAATAAATTGAAATTCAATCGATTAAAAAGACTTGAAGTATTTAAAAAAAATAAATATGGCATAAAAGAAATAGCAAGCAGTGATTATCTCTCTGCTGTGTACTTTGATACTATGTTTATACCTTTTGTTGGTGTAGATAAGAATGGAGCTAGGCTTGGTTATGGTGGTGGTTATTTTGATAGGGCTCTAGAAAAAATAAACTTGTCAGTTCAAAAGCCCTTGATTGTTGGAATGGGATACGATTATCAAATTGTTAATGAATGTTTTGGGGAAAATCATGATATTAAATACGATATTGTAATAACAGAAAGCCATATACTTTCTTATGAGTGAATTATAAAATACGATTCTTATATACACATATGAATAAATCATTTAAATATTTTTTTCTACTTTTTTCATCATTAATACATGCAGAATCTATAGTTATTGATGCCAATCTAGATGAAGCCGAATGGGAAAAAGCTTACATTATCAACGAATATTACGAAACTGTTCCGTATACCCTAAAGCCTGCTGAAGTTCAGACTGTAACAAAAATTATCTCTAATAAAGAAGGTATATATATAGGATTTACTAACTATCAGGACAATGATTCGATGTTGTCAAACAAGTCAATGAGAGATGAGAATACTAATAACGTAGAACAAAATGGGGTTGCAATAGACTTTGATGGAGATGGTTTAAAGGCTTATATGTTTATAGCTACTCTTGCCAATATCCAAAGAGATGGTATCAGGCGTTTAGGAGGATGGCCTGAGTTTGATTGGGATGGGGACTGGGAGGTTAAAACAAAAGAATATGATGGATATTGGGTATCGGAATTCTTAATTCCCTGGAATGTGGTTTTGATGAAAAATGTTGATGGTCTTGAAAGAAATATTAAAATCACAACATTCAGATATATTGCAAAGGACCAATCCTGGCTCAATGATACAAAGACAAGTGGATTTAGAACAGATTTTTTATCTAATTTGAGAGATATCAAAGTTAATAATTTTACAAAAAGAAAGCTCAACTATTTTCCATATATATCAAAAACATATAATTCTGTTACTGGTTTTAATGAAAATAAAGTTGGTGCAGAAGTCTTTTTAAATACTGGAACGGGTAAACAGATTAATCTAACTCTTAATCCTGACTTTGGACAGGCGGAAAGTGATGAGGTAATTGTGAATTTTTCTGCTCAAGAAACTTTCTATTCAGAAAAAAGAGCATTCTTTAACGAGAATCAATCTCTATTTGATCTATCTCATTATGATAGATATAGAGTTATTAATACCAGAAGAATTGGCGCAGCCAGTTCTTATGATTGTCAGTTATCTGCCAATGAAGATAATTGTAATGATGCAAAGAAAAGTTATACGGATATAGATTTTGCTTTCAGATACACCCAAAAAAAATAATAACAGCGATGTTGGAATATTTGTTGCCCAAGAATCAGATGAGTCATTCACCAAAGGAAGAAATTTTTATGCTCTAAGGTCAAAAAATAAAATTGGAACAAGGTCCATTGGTTATTTTCTTACGCATGTTGTAGATAATTTTACAAATGAAAAAGCTACTGTAAATGTAATTGATTTTACAAATGTTAAATCAAATAAATTAACTTTATATACAGATCTCCTCTCTTCAGAAAAAGAAGGCGTTTCCGGCTTTGGCTTAAGATCACAATTTGTTTATAAGCCAAGTCTGCTAAGCAGAAGGACTGGAAGCGTTTTATATTTTGAAGATAGTTTTAAGCTTAATGATTTTGGATATCTTAAAAAGAATGATTGGTTTCATATAGGATTAGGTTCAGATATTACAAAAATTGATTTCGAAGAATCTAGCGCGATTAAAGAAAGAAAAATTGGTATTGATTTTAACTATGATTCTGATACATCAGGAAACTCTAATCCTACTCAAATAAGACAAGAATATAATTATAAATATAAGGACACTTCTAGTTTTCAGGCCTCATGGGATCTTAAAACATCTGGGAAAGATACGACAATTACAAGAAAAAATATTGATTTCCCATTTGTGAAGAATAATAGAAGTTTTAGCTTCAACCTAGATTATGAATCACCAAGCTATGGCACTTGGGAGTATGACTGGAGGGTTGGTTATGAAACCGCCAATAAATATAAAACATGGAGTTCTGAGGGATATGAAAGGAGGTTTGCTAAAATTGCAGGCTCTTTATATCCTCTTGATGATTTTAAATTAGGCTGGCAATTTAGAGTTAGAGAAGAGGATGAATGGCTTAATTGGATTGAAGGCAATCAGCTTGCTGCCTATGATTTAACTCAAAGGATTATTTCTATCAACGGAAACTGGTTCAAAGGATCAAAACATGAAATAAGACTAAAAAGTCAGTTTGTAGCATTGGAGGCAGAAAACCCTATTAGTCTTATCACTGATAAGGCGGGCTATCTATATAATCATAATTCAAATGTAAAACCTTTCACAGACGGTATTACTTCTTTTCAAGTTAGGTATAAATATGAAATTGCGCCTCTGTCCTATATCTACCTAGTCTATACAAAAGGTGGAAGAGTTTATGATGATGAGAATGAGAGGAATACATCAGATGTATTTAAAGATCCTTGGGAAGATCCTGATAATGAAATCTTTTCTTTAAAATTTCGCTTAAAGTACTAATTCAAAATCTTTTACTTCAAGAAATCTAAATATGCTCTGTTATTACTCTCTTCTTTAAAGGGAGTTCCACATTTATCAAGATGTTTTGTTAGCAAAGATTTATTCTTATTTGGATCTTCGATACCAATTAAAATATTTCCATAGGCTGAGCCAATGTTTCTATAATGGAATAAGGAAATATTCCATTTTGTTCCAAAGTTTTTTAAGAAACCTAATAGCGCTCCTGGCTTCTCAGGAAACTCTCCATTAAAAATTCTCTCATTATGCCCAGACTCATCAGGGCTTGTCATTCTTCCGCCAACCATATGTCTTAAATGATCATTAGAGATATCATTGTCAGTATAGTCATTAAATTTATATTTTAATTTTTTAAGCCTCTCTTTAAGTTTTAGAAAACTTTTCTCCGAAGAAGTTCTTATTCCAACAAGAACAAAGGCATCTCGTTTGCCAGATTTTCTATAATTAAACTCTGTCACAGACAATTTACCAAAAACCTTAGCAAGCTTTAAAAAACTTCCTGGCTCCTCAGGAATTTTTATGCTGAGAATCTTTTCTCTGTTTTCTCCAAGCTCAGATCTTTCAACAATAAATCCCAATTTCTGAAAATTAACATTTGCACCGGAGCTTAATGCAAGAAGATTCTTTTTTTGCATCCTTTTTGAATATAATTTTAAACCCGCAAGCGCAACTGCTCCAGATGGCTCAGATAGAACTCTAGTATCTTCAAAAATATCTTTTACAGCTGCACAAACTTCATCAATATTTACGGTCATTACTTCATCAACGCACTCTTTTATAACATCAAGATTATGTTTTCCAACTTGAGAAACGGCAACACCGTCTGCAAATAAGCCAACTCTTTTAAGTAAAACTCTTTTGTTTGATTTAAGCGCCTCTGTTAAACATGCTGAATCATCGACTTCAACTCCTATGATTTTAATTTTTTTATTGTTTTGTCTTACCCAAGCAGATATGCCAGCTAATAACCCTCCTCCACCTACAGGTACAAAAATTGCATCATAATTAATACCATCCTCTAATATTTCTTTGCCTATAGTGCCCTGTCCTGCAATCGTATAAGGATCATCAAATGGATGAACGAATGTATATTTATATTTTTTAGATATTTCGCCTGCCTTCACAAGCGCATCAGCAAGGTTCTCTCCATAAAGAGTAACTTTTGCACCAAGTCTTTTAACAGCATTTAACTTATTCTCAGGAGCTGTTACAGGCATTACTATATTGCAACTTATATTTAATCTTTTACAAGCAAGTGCTACTCCTTGAGCATGATTTCCGGCTGATGCCGCAATTATCCCAAATGATTTTTGCTTATCTGATAAGTTAACTATTTTGTTATAAGCTCCTCTATTTTTGAAAGAAAATATTGGCTGTAAATCTTCTCTTTTTAGATAAATATTGTTTTGTTCCTTTAAAGATAAATTAATAGCATGAGTTGTTGGCGAATCAATAGCCACATCATATACAGAAGCCTCTTCTATTAACTTAAGATATTTTTTTGAATTCTTAAATTTACCAGTTTTTTTTATTTTTAGTCTCAATTTAAATCACGCGCTATGTTTTTCTAGTATTATAACTGTATGAGCACTGCAAAGATAAGTGTTGCAAAAAAAGCAATAAATCATATTGAAAAAAATCTTTCAAAAAACACAATTTTAGGAATTGGAACTGGCTCTACTGTAAATTTTTTTATTGAAGAGCTTGCTAATTATAAGAATCTTTTTCTTGGAGCAGTATCAAGCTCAGAAGCATCATCAAATCTACTAAAAGATAAAGGTATTGAGGTTTTTAGTTTAAATGATGTTAATGGTCTTGAGTTTTATATCGATGGCGCTGATGAAGTTTCTCCTGAAAATTTTTTAATAAAAGGTGGTGGTGGTGCACATACAAGAGAAAAAATAGTTGCATCTGCATCTAAAGAATTTATTTGTATAGTTGATCAATCTAAGTTAGTCCAAAAACTTGGAGCCTTTCCCCTTCCAATAGAAGTAATACCTGAGAGTAGAAGCCTTGTAGCAAGAAAGATAGTTACTATGGGGGGAAATCCAATCTATCGCAACGGATTTATAACAGACCAAGGAAATCAGATATTAGATGTGGAAGGGATCGATATTTCAGAACCAGAAAAACTTGAAGCAGCAATCAATAACATACCTGGTGTGGTGGATAATGGAATATTTGCTTTTAATAAGCCAGAAATAGTTTTAGTGTCTGATTAGTTTTATTATAAGAGTTCTTCAATTTTTGTTATTAATTCAATAGAATCTGGTTTAACTTTGGAGCCATAAGTTTGAACAACAGAACCATCTCTTGAAATTAAGTATTTATTAAAATTCCATGATGGGCTGTAACCGCTTTGAGCAATGAGTTTCTTGTAAAAAGGATTAGCTTTTTTGCCTCTAACTTTTGATGTTGCAAACATTGGAAAATTAACTCCATATTCAGTAGAACAAAATTCAGCTACGTCTTCCTCATTAGAATATTCCTGCATGAAATCTCTGGAAGGAATTCCAAAAACAACAAATCCTTTTTCTTTATAATTTTCATATAGCTCTTGCAATGATTCATATTGATATGTGTATCCACATCTACTAGCCACGTTAACGACCAATATAACCTTATCTTGAAACTCGCATAAATTAATTGTTTCACTTGAGTCTAACAAACGCATTTCAGTATTTAATATATTAGAACAACTATAGCTATATGATGACAATAATAAAAATAAGGTCAGTAATGATTTATTCATAATATATATAATACCTAACTAATAGGTGTTATTGCTGATAAAGATGATACAAAAATTGTAATTAAAAAAATTATCTCAATATTATCTCTAAATTTATCCATAAAAAACCTTTTTAAAAAGAGATGGAGGGACTAAGCCCTCCACAATTCCAGAGTGTCAGCAAACTAATAGGGGAGAGGAGTGCTGACATCTATTATTATATCTATTTATAATTAATTATCAACAATATTTATAAAATAAAATGGTTTTTTTTATGTATAATGCTTTTTTTACATTAAATTTGGAGAAATACTTTGAAAGGAACAGTTATATATGATGTTAGGGATGAAGTAGCAATACTTACAGTAGACAATCCACCAGTTAACCCCCTCAGCGATGGTGTCAGAACAGGACTTTATGAGTCTTTGATTAAAGCCGAAGAAGATTCTACAGTTAAGGGTATAGTTTTAACAGGTAATGGAAGAGCTTTCATTGCAGGAGCGGATATATCTGAATTTGGAGGAAATGTTGAAGGAGTAAGTTTAAATGAAGTATTTAGCAAATTAGAGAACTGCTCAAAGCCTGTTGTTGCTGCAATAAATGGTATTGCATTGGGTGGTGGCCTGGAGACTGCGCTTTGTTGTAATTATAGAATAGCTGATAAAAACGCATTTGTTGGTCTTCCAGAGGTCAATTTAGGATTATTACCAGGAGGTGGTGGAACTCAAAGGCTACCTAGACTAACTGGGCCAAGTGAAGCTCTTAAAATGATGTTATCAGGGTCTCATGTGCCTGCCAAAAAAGCCTTAAATATGGGAATTGTTGACAAAATATCAGAGAATGTCGTCGAAGAATCTATTGATTTTGTTAAGGAAGTGGCTGAAAACACAGAAAATCATCCAAAGGTTAGAGATAACAATGAAAAAATGATAGAAGCACGAGGTAATGATAATATTTTATTAGAAGCTCAAGCAATGGCTGCAAAAGGAAGAAAAGGACAATTTGCACCTGGTCAGATTATTAAATGTGTTGAAGCAGCAATAAATTTGGATGATTTTGATGAAGGTTTAAAAAAAGAGGGTGAATATTTCTTAGAATGTCTCCTTCACCCGCAAAGAGAGGCAATGATTCATATATTTTTTGGTGAGAGAGCAGCATCAAAAATCTCTGATGTACCAAAAGATACTAATGTGAAAGATATTAAGAAAGCAGGAATTATTGGATCTGGAACAATGGGTGGTGGAATAGCTATGTGTTTTGCTAACGCTGGCATTCCAGTTCATATTATTGATCAAGATGAAGATAACTTAAACAGAGGTATGTCGGTTATAGAAAAAAATTATGACTTTATGGTTGGGAGGGGGAAATTATCTGAAGAACAGAAGGATACTGTTTTTGGTTTGGTTTCTTCAAGTTTAGATTATAAGGATGTTTCTGATTGTGATATTGTCATAGAAGCTGTATACGAAAACTTAGAACTTAAACATGAGATATTTAAATCTTTGGATGAACATGTTAAGGAAGGGGCTATCCTAGCAAGTAATACATCCGGTTTAGATATAGACTCCATAGCATCAGTTACTAAAAGACCTGAAATGGTAGTAGGTACTCACTTTTTTAGTCCTGCAAATATAATGCGTCTACTAGAAGTGGTAAGAGGTGAAAAGACATCTGATGAAACTTTAGCAACAATAATGTCTATAGGAAAGAGACTTAAGAAGGCTGCTGTTGTGTCATTAAATGCTCCTGGCTTTATAGGCAACAGAATGCTATTTGGCTATACAGCCCAAGCAAATATGTTGCTTTTAGAAGGTGCCCTTCCCCATCAAATTGATGGAGCACTCGAATCATTTGGACTTAATATGGGTCCTTTTAGAATGATGGATCTTGTGGGATTAGATTTAGGCTGGAGAGCAAGAAAATTAAGCGGAAAAGAATCACCACTTCATGCAAAGATAGGTGATGAATTATGTGAGCAAAATAGATTTGGTCAAAAAAATAGCGCTGGATATTACAATTATTCAGAAGGATCTAGAGCGCCTAATCCAGCACCAGAAAATGAAGAAACCTATGAAAAAATATCAAATGAAAATGGTTTTACAAGAAGAGAGATTTCAGATGAGGAAATTGTTGATAGATGTATATTAGCCCTTATTAATGAAGGTGCTGATATTTTATCTGAAGGTGTTGCTCAAAGAGCAGCTGATATAGATGTGGTTTATATAAATGGTTATGGATTTCCCATATGGAGAGGTGGCCCAATGCACCATGCAAACTCGATGGGGCTAGAAGTGGTTATTGAAAAATTAGAAAAATATAGAGAGCTTACTGGTAATGATGTCTATAAACCTAGTGACATGCTTATAAAATTAGCAGAAAACGGTCAAAAATTAGGAGAAGCTCCTGCAAAAGACGATAGAAAAGAAAAGCTAGGCTTTGAAATGTCTTCTGTTGCTAATAATTTTTAGACATTTTATAAATATAATATTAGGCCCTAATGTAGACTTTTGTCCCTAATTGGACTTGGTTATATAACAGTATTACATCATCATTAAACATTCTTATGCATCCATGTGATGCTTTTTGGCCAATTAAGCCCTCTTCATGTGTTCCGTGAATATAAATATATCTATTATAAGAATCTACCCCAATACCTTTATTTACGCCCTCCTCTTCACCATCTAACCATATTATCCTGGATGTTACCAAATCATCTTCTGTATCGAGGTTGTTTTTTATTATTGATGCGATCCTTTTTGTGTCAATTCTTGAGATAAAGATAGTATTTAACGGTGTTCCATCACCAATCATATCTTTGATGGAATGCATTCCAAGTGGTGTTTTAAAGGAATTCTCTGTATTACCTTCTCCATATTTAGATGATGAAATTGGAAAACTGCTTATAATTTTTTCATTTTCAAGCAAATAAAGCCTTTGTTCTGAGATATCAATTAATATATTTGTTTCAATTTGAATATTATTAGCCACAATAATCGAGTTAAAATTAAAAAGTAACAAACATAATATTATCTTTTTTAAATCAATTTTTTCCATATGTAGCGTAATAAAGTTATAAATATAATTATAAACGAAATAATATATGATAATAAATAGCCGTAAATATTGTAAAAACTACTTTTATCAATGAGTTTGACTTCACCTTCAAGTATTCCAGAAATTCCTTTATCTAATTTAGAGACAATTGTCCCATTATTATCAATTATTGCTGAAATTCCATCATTTGTTGATCTTATGGTCCATTTATTATTTTCAATAGATCTAATTCTTGTAATACTTAAATGGTGATAAGGTCCAATTGAGTTTCCAAACCATGTATCATTTGAAATATTTATCATTAATAAAGAACTTTTGTTCATTTTTCTTATTGAATTTCCAAATGCAATATCAAAGCATATAGGTGCAGCAATATTTATATTTTCAAGTATTCTAATATTTTTTTGATTTGTTGGGCCATGAGATACATTTGACATTGGTAAATCAAAAAAATCTATAACTCCCCTTAAACTAGATATGAATGGTATATATTCACCAAATGGTACTAGATGCATTTTTTTATAGGAATCTTTGTATTTAAAACTATAAATACTGTTATATGTTGAATTATTCTCAATATCCCAGGCACCCATTATTAATTTATCTTTATTCGGAACTTTATTTATAAATCTATTAAAATTATTACTTTTAATATAATAGGGCAGCTCAGCTTCTGGAATAACAACTATTTCTGATTCATCTGATACAGATTCTAACAATCTAATTAAATTATCTTCAATTGTTTTGTAATAATTATCTTTGTACTTTAAGAAAGGATCGGAAGATGGTTGAATGATTGATATTTTTACTCCTTTATCTATTTCAATTACCTGTTTATGATTTGGTATTACAGATATTAGTATTAGAAGAATAGGAATAAGTAACTTTCTTTTTTTATGATAAGAAATTACAAGGTACAAACATAAAATATATATTATGAAAGAGGCAGAGGTTACACCAAATAAAGGATATATATTTTGAGTAAGGGTATCTAAATAGATATTACCAGGAATTAACCATGGAACACCATTAAGTAAAAAGTACCTTGTAAATTCACTCACTATTAAAATGCTTGATACAAACAAAATTAGATGTAAGTCTTTATTAATTTGAATCTTATTTAAAATAGTTCTTATGATAATAAGAGGGTATGTAAATACTATTGTAAGAATAATCACTAATAATATATATATAAAAAAAGATAAAGCTATAGAGGTCTCTCCATAATAGTAAACACTTACTATTATCCATGACATTCCCAATCCCCAATGTCCAATTCCCCATGAAATTATCTTTATAAATCTTGATACCTCCTCATACAAAATTAAATAAATGAGATATGAATAAGAAATAAATATTAGTATCTTGATAGAGAAGGGTGCAAAAGAAAATATCCCAACTATTCCAAAGATAAATGGAACTAATAGACTCTTTATATTCATGGATTCTTGGTTACTTTGAATTTTTTAATTCTTCTACTGTCCGTATCAAGAACCTTGATTGAAACATTGCTTATCTTGATCTTATCTCCTATTTTTGGAAGAACTCCAAATTTTGATATAAATAGCCCTCCTAAAGTTTCAGCATCGATTGATAAGGGGTCTATCTCAAGCCCAAAGAAACTTATAAATTCTTCTAGTTCTATCTTTGAATCAACGCTAAAAGTGTTTTTTGATAGTTCTATAATTTCATCAAGTTCGACATCATGCTCATCTTCAATCTCCCCAACGAGCTCTTCGAGAATGTCTTCAATAGTAATTAATCCACAAATTGCTCCATATTCATCCATTACAACAGCTAGATGTGATCTGTCTTCCTTAAATTCTTCTAAAAGAGAGTCAATTTTCTTAGTTTCTGGAACAACATTTAGGTCTCTGAGCATTCCAGTGATATCAAATTCTATACTGCCCTTAAATAATTTAGGCAAAATATCTTTTGCTAATAGTATCCCTACTACTTCATTTCGCTCATTACCTAGTACAGGGTATCTAGAATGACCAGAGTCTATAATTTTCTTAATAATTTCATTGGTATCTTCATCTATATTTATCGTGACCATATCAATTTTGGGTACCATTATCTCTTTAGCAGTGATATCTCCAAGCTTGATAGCTTTGCTTGCTATTGATTCAGCTTCTTTATCTATTACTTTCTGATCAACAGCATCCTTTAGAAAATCTGTAACCTCTGATACAGATTGAGTTTTGATAAAGAATGGGTTTCTGAAGTATTTTTTTATTTTTCCAATAAATCCCGATGGGGGCTGGCTTTCTTCGTTATTTTGTTTTTCACTCATTTATTTATAAGGGTTATTAATATTTAATTTTTTTAATATGGCGATTTCTTTTTTCTCCATAAATTCAGCCATTTCATCATCTTTGTGATCAAACCCTAATATATGATATATCCCATGAACTAACATGTGAATCATATGATCGTCAAAAGTTTTACTTTGTTCCTTTGATTCTCTTTTAATAAAATCATAGTTTATTGCTATATCTCCTAAGTCTCCAGTATGAGAAGACGAAATATCTTCATTTGTAAATGATAAAACATTTGTTGATGAGTTTTTATTTCTAAACTTTTTATTAAGAGAAATCATCTCTTTGTCATCAACTATTCTTATATTTATTGATGAGTCTCTTAAGCCTTCATCGAAGGATATATTTTTATAAGCTGATTGAAGCTTGGTCACAAGACTTTCATCTAATACTAAATCTTTGGAATTAGAAATAATTAGACTCACTTATAATCCAGTTTTTTCTTCAAAATATTTGTATGCATCTATAATTTTTTTTACCAAAGGGTGTCTGACAACATCTCTTGATGAAAAGTCTGTAAAGCCAACTCCGTCTGTCTCCTTAACTACCTCTATTGAATGAGATAAACCTGACTTTATTTGTTTTGGTAAATCAATTTGGGTTAAATCACCATTAATAACTAAATGTGAACCAAAACCCATCCTAGTAAGAACCATTTTCATTTGTTCTTGTGTAGTATTTTGGCTTTCATCAACAATGATAAAAGAATTATTAAGCGTTCTTCCTCTCATATATGCAAGAGGGGCTATTTCAACAATTCCTTTCATCAAAAACTTTTCAGTCTTATCTATTCCTAACATTTCATATAGAGCATCATAGAGAGGTCGCAAATAAGGGTCTACTTTTTGTGATAGATCGCCAGGAAGGAAGCCTAATTTTTCACCAGCCTCTACAGCAGGCCTTACAAGAATAATTCTATCAACTTTTTCATTTAGTAGGGCGTCTACTGCGGCTGCAACGGCTAAGTAAGTTTTTCCGGTTCCAGCAGGACCTATACCAAAATTAATTTCATATTTTTTAATATTATCAATATAAATTCTCTGATTCTTCCCTCTGGGAATAATGCTTTTCTTTGGGGTCTTTATTTTTATCTCTTGATTGTTGGTTTTGTTATCAAGGTCTTGTATGCAAAGATGCAAGGTTTCTTTGGTTATCTCTGTTCCTTGCCCAGCTGCCTCATACAATCTTTTTAAAGCATCTTTAGATGAATTTACATTCTCTTCATCGCCATGAATTTTAAGGTTATTGCCATTTTGAAAAATCTTAACACCAAAGGTCTTTTCAACAAACTTAAGATTTTCATTTAGCTCTCCTACAAACCTAATCATAATATTTGCATCAGAAGGTTTTAGTTCTAGATTAGATAGCGCTGAATCTTTAGACATTAATTTTGTAAATTACCTCTTAAACAATTTGGAAGAGCTTCATTAACTTGAATGTTAATGATTTGGCCAACTAAATCAATATCACTTGATGAAAAGTTAACGATACGATTGCATATTGTTCTTGCTTGAAGTTGTCCAGGATCTCTTTTTGATTGCCCATAAACTAGACAATTTTGAACTGTGCCAACTTTTTTTCTGCTATAGCCAAAAGAAAGTTGATTTAATCTATTTTGAAGAATATTTAATCGCTCTTTCTTCTCTTCTTGAGCAACATCATCAGGCATATCAGACGCTGTTGTATTTGGTCTTGGACTATAAATAAAACTAAATGATTCATCAAATTTTACATGATTGATAATATCCATGGTCCCTTCGAAGTCTTCCTTGGTTTCACCAGGGAATCCAACTATAAAATCTGATGAAAAGCTCATTTCTGGTCTAACTGCTTTTATTTTATCTATTAAGTTCAGATACTTCTCAACATTATATCTTCTTCTCATCAACTTTAAGATTCTGTCAGAGCCACTTTGAACAGGAAGATGAACATGGCTAACTAATTCAGGAACTCTATCATACACTTCAACCAAATCATCTTTGAATTCATGAGGATGACTTGTTGTATATCGAATTCTTTCAATGTTTTCGATCTTAGCTATTAATTCAATTAACTTGGCAAGTGAAGATTTATCACCCTTATAAGTTCCTTTAAAATTATTTACATTTTGTCCAAGTAAATGAATTTCTCTTGTCCCCTTATCGGCCAAAACAGATACCTCATTTAAAATATCTTCAATTGTTCTTGATACTTCATGTCCTCTAGTTTTAGGTACAACGCAAAAAGAACAATATTTATTACAGCCTTCAATAATTGATACAAAAGCCGAAGGATCTCCTTTTCCTTTAACAGGGATATGAGAAAATTTTTCTAGTTTTGGGAAAGATATGTCAACTTGATTAATGTTGGTTTCTTCTTTCTGATTATATAGTTCTGGAAGCTTGTGAAGTGTTTGAGGACCAAAAACAATATCTACTGCTGGCGCCCTCTTAATAATCTTGTCTCCTTCTTGTGAGGCTACACATCCACCGATAGCAATCTTTAGATTAGGATTTTTATCTTTTATCTTTCTCCATCTGCCTATTTGATGAAAAACTTTCTCTTGAGCTTTTTCTCTGATTGAACATGTATTTAATATCAACAAGTCTGCCTCATCTTCAGTTTTAGCTAGCTCAAAATTTTCTTTTTCCTCAAGCAAATCAAACATTTTTTCAGAATCATATTCATTCATCTGACAGCCATGAGTTTTGATAAATAGTTTTTTAGTCATCTTATTAAATTTTTATAACTTTAATTCCCTTCTTTAAATGCCATATAATTAAGTATCATGAAAACAAAATGTGTTTACAAGATAATTTTTATCCAACTTGGCGAGATTTATGAAGTTTTTGCTAAAAAAATCTACCAAAGTGATATGTATGGCTTTGTCGAGGTGGAAGAGTATATCTTCAATAAAGATAAACAGCTAGTAGTTGACCCAAGTTCTGAGAAATTAAAAAATGAATTCTCAAATGTTGAAAGAAGCTATATACCAATCAATTCAATTATGCGTATTGATAAGGTAAATGAAATGGGGGAAGCAAAGATAAAAGAGAATAAGGGACAAGTATCGCCTTTGCCTCTTAATATCCAACCATCAAATAAGAAAAATTAGCCTAGTCAGGCATAAAAAGCCTTTTATAAAATTTTAATTCCTCAACAGATTCTTTTATATCGCCTAATGCTCTATGAGATCCATTCTTTTCATAAACCTGCGCTTCATTCATCCATCTAACAGCTACTTCCTTGAAAGAAGAAACATCGATATGTCTATAGTTAAAATATGATTCAAGTCTTGGCATATACTTAAATAAAAATCTTCTATCATGAGATACTGTGTTCCCACACATTGGAGAAACTTTTTCCCCTACATACTTGGATATAAATTCTAAAGTTTCAATTTCTGCAACTTGTTCAGTAATGTTACTGCTTTTCACCTGATTGATTAATCCAGATGAGCCATGATGACTCTGATTCCACTCATCCATAGCGTCTAGGATTTCTAATGGTTGAGAAATTACAAGATTTGGACCCTCAGCAATAATATTTAGATCTGAATCAGTAACCAAAGTTGCAATTTCAATAATTTTTTCTATTTCTGGATCAAGACCCGTCATCTCAAGGTCGATCCAAATTAAGTTATCCCTAGATTGTAATGTCTTCATCTCTTTTTATAATCACCTCTTTAGTGTATTTTGTTCTTATTATGGAAAAAGTTCAAACCGGACAAGTTATTGAATTCTATTCTAATAGGTGTCTTGTTAAAACAGATTTTGGCGAATTTGCTTGTATAGCAATTAAAAATGTTGTTGTTGGAGATTATGTTGAGCTAGAAATTATCCAAGACAGCAAAAAACTTCTTGGGAAAATACTTAAAATTAATAAAAGAGCTTCAATGCTATCAAGGTGGGATGGCAATAAAGAAAAACTATTTGCTGCTAATATTACTCATGTAGGATTACTAGTTGCACCAAAGCCTAAAACAACAAATGAGTTTATTGATAAGTGGATATTAAATGCGAGATTATCGAAAATTGAACCATTTATATTAAATAACAAGATTGATTTTAATTCAAATAATGAATATAGAAAAAAGCTAGATATTTACAAAAATATTGATATAAAAATAATTAATTGCTCAGCAAAGTATGGCAATAACCTAGAAGAATTAGTTGATTATATTAAAGGTAAATGCGTAGTGTTTGTTGGAAACTCAGGCGCTGGCAAATCTACGCTTACTTCAAAAATTATTGGAAAAGAATTAAGAACGAATGAACTATCAAATGACCAGGGTGTTCATACTACCTCAATATCTTCATTATATGAATTATCAAACAATATTAAGATTATTGATTCGCCAGGAATGCGCGATATTGAGTTAATTAAATATTCAAAAGATAAAATAATTAAGGGATTCTCAGAAATACTAAAGTCATCCAAAGATTGTAAATTTAATAACTGTAACCATATTAACAATGATGGATGCAATGTAATTAAAGACTTACTTGATGGCGTTATAGATAAAAGTAGATACAATAATTTCATAAAATTTAGAGATAGTTAGCAAATGAATAAAAAAACTCACTTCGGATATAAAGAAGTTGATGAATTTGACAAAAGTAAATTTGTTGGTGATGTATTTACATCTGTATCTAAAAACTATGACATTATGAATGATGCTATGTCTTTTGGAATGCATAGACTTTGGAAAAGAATACTTGTTGAATTAGCCGCTATTGGAGAAAATGATGTTGTGCTAGATATTGCAAGTGGCACAGGGGATATATCAAAGCTTATTTCTAAAGAATATCCTAATACTAATATTTTTATGAGCGATATAAACTATGACATGCTAAATGAAGGAAGAAATAGAGCAATTGATGAAAGCTTTGATTCAAATTGTTCATTTTGTCAGCTTAGTGGAGAAATTTTACCGTTTAAAGATAATACATTTGACCTTATAACTGTTGGTTTTGGGCTAAGGAATTTTACAAACAAGGAAAGGGGTCTTATGGAAATGAAAAGATGTCTAAAGAAAAATGGAAAGCTATTAATTTTAGAATTTTCAAAACCAATCAACTCAACTTTTTCTAAAATATACGACTGGTACTCTTTTAATATTCTTCCAAGGCTCGGATCAGTGCTTGCAAATGATTCAGAAAGCTATCAATACCTAGCAGAGTCAATAAGAATGCATCCCAATCAAGAATTATTAAAAAATATGGTGTTGAATTCAGGTTTTAAAGAATGTAAATTTTATAATTTACTCAATGGGGTGGTTGCTATTCATATTGGTAGTGATGCTTGATATTACAAAACCCTTTAATAAACTTATTAAAGATATTGAAGAATCTTCTCCCAGCCTTAAGAAGTCTTTAGCTGAAATTTCTCCACTAAGTTTCTGTTTAAATATTGAAGGGCATAAAAATATTTATATAACCTTAAACGGTAATCATTCTGATATTGGTTTTAAGAAAAACAATCATCGATTTGAAATAAAGGCATCTACAATTGAACTACTTCAAGTTATTGTTTCCGGGAAAATAAATAAAAACCTCATAAATGGAGATGCAGAGCTAGCCATTGTTCTCCTTAATGCAATCTACAAATCAAATATTGATTTTATTTACCTTATTGATAAATATTTTGGGAATTTACCTGCTGTGTTTACGTATGCTATTGTTAACAAAGTCTTTAACTCCTCTGAAGTATATCGTGATAATGAACAAAGAAAGATACGAAAACGTCTTAGGGATTTAGCAATAAGACTAGATAGATTAGAGGCTATAAAAGTTTAATGAATTTCATAATAGTTACATACGAATTATTAAAAATGCTTTTTATAGGTCTTAATAAAGGTATTTTTTATAAGCCCAATGGTAAAAAACTATCAATTTATTTAGAATCTCTTGGGCCTATTTTTACAAAATTTGGGCAGTTATTATCAACAAGGACAGATATTTTAGATCTTGAAACTGCTAAAGAGCTTGAGAGTTTGACGGACAGTTGTAAGCCGTTTGATGTTGTAATATTCAAAAAAATAGTTGAGTCAGAGTTGGGTGATTCTATTGAAAATATTTTTGATTCTTTTGAAGAAACGCCTTTAGCAGCTGCTTCCTTAGCTCAAGTTCATTCAGCAAAGCTTAAAGATGGAAATGAAGTTGTTATAAAGGTGCTTAGACCAAATATTAAAAAAAGTGTAAATAAAAATCTTAGATTATTAAAAGCTGCCGCAAAAATTTTTTCATATTCATATAAAGATAGCTATAGGCTAAAGCCGAATGAAGTTATTAAAGATTATGAATCAACAATCTTAAAAGAACTTGATCTGAGGCTTGAAGCATCAAATACAAACCTCACAAGAAAGAATTTTATTAACTCAAATGAGTTATATATACCTGAGGTATATTGGGATTTAACCACTTCAAATGTAATGGTGCTTGAAAAAATTGATGGCATTCCATGCACGGACATTAAACAAATAGAAAAATATGGTATTGACAAAAAAGAGTTGGCTGAAAACGGGGTAATGATTTTTCTAAAGCAAGTTTTCAGAGATAATTTTTTCCATGCTGACATGCATCCTGGAAATATCTTTGTCTCAAAAGAAAACACAAATAACCCAGGTTATATTGCTGTTGATTGCGCAATTACAGGATCACTATCAAATGATGAAAGATATATATTGGCGCGAATGTTGCAGGCAGTTCTAAAACAAAACTATAAATCTCTTTCTAATTTGTTTATCACATCAGGCTGGGTAAATGCTGATACAAATAACATTGAGCTTGAAAATACTCTTAGGGCCTGTTGTGAGCCTATATTTGAAAAACCATTATCTGAGATAGAGTTTGGTAAGCTTCTTCTATATCTTTTTCAAAGTACTAGACAATATGGCTTATCTATACAGACCTCTCTAGTCTTGCTTCAAAAAACTTTAATACATATTGAGGGCATGGGAAGACAAATCTACCCAGAACTAGATTTTTGGGCTATTGCAGAACCATATCTTGATAACTGGTTAACAGAGCAGTTTAGCCCTTTAAAGCTTAAAGATTATATAGTGGAGAATAAGGAAGAAATCTTGCTTAAAGCGTCAGAATTTCCTGGTATTTTGTACGAGGCTTTGGATGAATTAAAAAGTTATTCTAAATCCAAACAATCAAATGATAAAAAAGTTGAAGAACTCGAACTTCAATTATCTAAGCAAAAATACCTCATTCGTATTATTGGTATTGGTATTGGTATAATGATAACAATTGTTATATTGCTGGTATTTGCATAGGAGTAATTTATGGGGTTTGGTTGGCAAGAATTATTAATTATTCTTTTAATAGTAGGGTTAATCTTTGGTACAAGTAAATTAAGAAATATTGGTTCTGATCTTGGTGGAGCTGTGAAGGGTTTTAAAAAAGGCATCAAAGAAGAAGAGTCTGAAAAAGAAGAAAAAAATAATACAGAAAAAGAAGACTAAAAATTGTTTCAGATTGGCTTTTTAGAAATCATTATAATTTTGGTTTTAGGTCTAATAATAATTGGTCCTAATAGAATTCCTGTGGTGGTGAAAGCAGCTCTTAAATTTTATAAAAGAATTCAAAAAAAGTTCACTAATTTTAAAAAAGATGTTGAAAAAGAGATAGGAGTCGATGAGCTAAATAAAGATATTTTTAATGAACTTAGAATGGAAGAATTAGAAGAAACAAAAGAATCTGAAAATGACTAAAGATTCTATTTCAAATCATCTCTTAGAGCTTAGAAATAGACTTCTAAAGGTTATAGTCTTATTTGTAATTTTTTCAATTATTGGCATTCCTTTTGCATCAGATATATATGGATTTGTTGCTGACCCATTAATCAAATTATTACCAACAGGCAGCAGCATGATTGCAACTGAAGTTGCTTCGCCTTTTATGGCGCCAATAAAATTAGTCTTATATATGGCTTTATTGTTTTCAATGCCATGGTTGTTTTATCAAATTTGGATGTACGTATCGCCAGGTCTTTATAAGAATGAAAAAAGCTTTACTGGCCCTTTAATGTTTTCAACTGTCGTACTATTTTTTAGCGGTGCAGCTTTTGCATTTTTTGTTGTATGTCCAATCATATTTAAATTCTTTATAGTTATGGCGCCAGATTCTATCCAAGTTATGACAGATATAAATCAATATCTTGGATTTATATTTAAGCTTGTATTTGCTTTTGGAATTGCATTTGAAATCCCTGTCGCAACTATTCTATTGGTTAAAAGCGGCATCGCAACAAAGGCATCTTTAGCTAAAGCTAGGCCTTATTTAATTATTTTATTTTTGGTTATTGGTATGCTTTTAACCCCACCAGATATTTTTTCACAATTATTTTTAGCGATACCAATGTGGATATTATTTGAATTAGGGATATTGATATCTAGAGATAAAAATTAAGAAATTTTATTTAAATTAATTAAGGTTCTGTAAAAAAACCAGGGAAGTATCAACCACGGCATTTGAGATTGAAGCATTATAGTTCGGTCATTAAATTCAAACAAAGTTGGGTTTAAATATGGCCCTAATGGTGATAAAGGAGCCCATGAAATCGGTTTACCTTCTGCTAGCTGGTCATGGTAAAGAAACATCTCAACTAAAATATTTTGACTAACACACCAAAAAAGGAAAACAGCGAAAGCGCTCCATTTCCATTCTTTAAAAACTGAATTATCTCTTCCATGAGTTAACCACATTAGCAAGGTTCCTCCCAGTAAAACTGATCCAGCATCTCCCATTGAATTTAGAAGCCAGTTTATATTTTTAGGAAGCCATGTATTAAGTGCTTCAGACCTTCTAATGTCTACTGAATATCCATCAACCCAACCATATGTAAACCAAAGCTCCCAACCAAGAGCACAAATGATGATACCAACTATATAAAATGAAGAAGCCCAATCTGGCATCTTAGATCTGTTTGTTAGAAAGATGAACAGTGGTATAAAGACTGCTAAATAAACAACTGTTATTACTCTAATCTCTTCAAAGGACATGCATCATAACCCGAGCCTGTCAGTCCAATTATCATCTGATGGCCTTTTATGATTAACAACCATTTCGACAAGCTCTTGGGGGGAATCAGATATTAATAATTCTTGTAAGTTTGCAGATGAGATAAAACCTTCATCAACTGCTTTATTAAACCATTTAAGAAGATGATCATAATATCCTTCAGTATTTAATATACCAACAGGTTTGTTAATGATACCGAGTTGATTGCTTGCCATAATCTCAGCAAGTTCATCCAGAGAACCCACTCCACCTGGAAGAACAATAAAAGCATCTGATCTGGACATAAATTCATCCTTTCTATCAAGCAAAGTTTCTGATACAACAATCTCATTTAATCTGGGATTTGCTAGCTCCAAAGCATGTAAAGATTTTAGTGATATTCCTAAGACCTCAACACCATTATCAAGGGCTGTATCAGAAATAATTTTCATAAGGCCAACATTTCCGCCCCCAAAAACTACATTAATACCTTTTTTAGCAATGTATTCTGCAACAGACACTGCAGCCTTGGCATATTCTGGGTTCTTACCCTCATGGGCTCCACAAAAAATTGATATATTTTTCATAAATTATTTAAGTTTTAAAATTAAAAGTTACTGGTCCTTTATTGGTAAGAGTTATTTCCATAAGTGCTCCAAACTTTCCTTCATGTACATTTATGAATAGTTTTCTGAACTCATTTACAAATTCATCATACATCAATTTGGCATCCTGGGGTTTTGCCGCCCTATGAAAACTTGGCTTACTTCCTTTGTTTGTAATTGCTGCTAGAGTGAATTGACTTACTATTAAGACTTCTTCATTAGAATCTTTTAATGATAATGATGTTATCCCCTTAGGGCCATCAAGCATTCTAAAATTTATAATCTTATTAACCATTTCATTAATTTTTTCATGAGTATCATTTTGTTCGACACATACAAATATCAAACAGCCATTACCTATTGAAGAATAAAGCTCATCCTCAATGATAACTTTAGCGCTTGAAACTCTTTGAACTGTAGCTAACAAATTTTATCTGTCTTCAAGTTCTTCTTCCCATTGACCTAAGGAAGCGAGCTTATTCATTTCTGCTCTATGAGATAACTCATCTTGAGAAATAAATACATTTTCTTTCTTACCTCCCCAGGCCTTTAATGCTGGCGCTTGTAAAGCTCTTCCATAAGAAAAGCTTAATTTCCATGAGAAGCCACCAATCTTATTCATTGCATCTAAATGAGCTGTTGCCAAAACATCAGATTGGCCTCCTGATAAGAAAGTAACTCCAGGAAGATCTGAGGGAACATTTGCAATTAAGCATTCCAAAGTTTTCTTAGCAACCTCTTCTATACTAGCTTGAACATCAGCGCTTTTTCCAGAAGTAACCATATTTGGTTTCAAAAGGGTTCCTTTAATATTAACTCCCTTGTCTTCAAGATGAGAAAATAGAGACTTTAAAGAACGTTTGGTTGCCTCATAACATTCATCGATGGAGTGTTCTCCATCCATCAAAACTTCTGGTTCTACAATAGGTACCATCCTATTGTTTTGTGCATGTTTTGCATAATCAGCTAAGGCCTGCATATTTGCATCAATACATTTATCTGTTGGAGTTCCATCCCCAATATTGATTACAGCTCTCCATTTAGTGAATTTTGCTCCCATTGCTACGTATTCTTTTAGTCTCTCATCAAGACCATCTAGTCCAACTGTTACTGTTTCTCCAGGACAATCATCAATAGGTTGAAGGCCTTTATCTACTTTTATTCCTGGAAGGGCGCCTTGATCTAATATTAAATCCCTTAATAATGTTCCGTCTGCAGCAGATTGCCTTAAAGTTTCATCAAATAATATTACTCCGCCTATATTCTCTTTCATGCCCTTTGATCTAAAGAGCATCTCTCTGTAATCTCTTCTATTTTCTTCTGTCGACTCAACTCCAATTGAATCAAACCTTTTACCACAAGTTGGATTGCTTTCATCAGCGGCTAAAATACCCTTTCCATCTGCAACAATAAAAGCAGCAATTTCTTCTATATTATTAAGTGACATAATTTAACTCCCAGTCTCTTTTGAATTCAAAGCTTCAATTGATGGCAAAACCTTACCTTCCATAAACTCTAAAAAGGCTCCTCCGCCTGTTGAACAATATGATACATCATCTTGTTTAATATATTTATTTATTGCAGACAATGTTTCGCCTCCTCCAGCTAAAGAGAAAGCTGCAGATTTAGCTATAGCCACTGAAAGATCTTTTGTTCCTTTTTCAAAAAAATTATTTTCAAAAACTCCCATTGGACCATTCCAAAGAATGGTTTTAGCATTATTGATTAAAGAGATGGTTTCTTGTTCAAGACATAAATCCAAGATCGTTTCATCATCTGCAATTTCATTAGCTTGTCTTTCTTTTATATCGTCTCCTTCAAAGGTTTTGGATGTAACAACTCTATCGGGCAAAATAATTTTTCCCTGATGATAAATATGCTTTGCTTTTTCAAGCATTGAATCTTCAACTAAAGAATTGCCTATATTTTTTCCTGTAGCTTTTAAGAAAGTATTCGCAATACCGCCGCCAACAACAATATAATCTGCTACTGAATTAATGTGCTCTATAAGCTCAAGTTTTGTTGATACTTTAGCGCCACCAATAATGGCAACATACGGACTTTCGAAATTATTAAGAGCCTTAGATAAAAACTCATTCTCCTTTTCAAGCAATATTCCTGCGCAAGCATTATTTGAATTCTCAATTGCCGAATGGGTTGAAGCTTGCTCTCTATGAGCGGTTCCAAATGCATCAAAAACATATAAATCGCCAAGACTACCTAATTTTTGTCCTAAATTTTTACAATTTTCTTTCTCACCCTCAAAAAATCTTATATTTTCTAACATTTGAATATTTGATGCACCTTTAAATATATCTTTAGAATCTAAATTATCAATTATCTCAACAGATTGATTAATAATTTTACTTAAAGATAATGCTACGGGCTTTAAAGAGAATTTTTCTTCAAAATTTTCCTCGGCTGGCCTTCCCAAGTGGCTAATTAATAATATTTTTGAATTGCTATTTAATGCATAATTTATTGTAGGTATGCTGGCTTTAATTCTTGTTAAGTCTAATACATTGCCATCTTTAATTGGCACGTTCATATCAACTCGTATGACAATATTTTTATTGGTTATATCTAGAGATGATAAATTAATCATTGATTAATGATTTTGCTGTTTTAATAACATTCTCTTTAGTAAATCCAAAATGCTCAAGCAACTCATTTCCTGGCGCAGACTCACCAAAAGTTTCAATTCCTATAACTTTATCGTTTCTATTTAAAATTTTGTACCATGAGTTCGGATGGCTGCACTCTACTACAAGTATAGGCTTGTCCTGATTTATAATTGTATTTTGATAGTCTTCACTTTGTTCTAGGAAGATATCTAGAGAGGGCATCGATACAACATTTGCGCTAATTGAATCATTTTTTAATTCTTTTGCAGCATCAAGGGCTAATTGAACTTCACTTCCTGAGGCAACAATAGTCATATCCATGTTTTCATTTGTATCAAGCAAATATCCTCCCATAGAAATTAAGGACATCTGATCAGGTGTCCTTTCTATAGCTGAGGTTCCCTGTCTGCTAAAAATTAAACATGTAGGAGTTGATTTAGAGCTTACTGCATTTTTCCAAGCAATCGCAGTTTCTACTAAGTCTGCTGGCCTCCAGCTATTCATATTTGGCGTAGATCTAAGTGTCACCATATGTTCTACGGGTTGATGTGTAGGACCGTCTTCTCCTAATGCAACTGAATCATGCGTATACACAAATATATTTGGCAGCCCCATCAAGGCTGAAAGCCTAACAGCATTTCTAGCATAATCAGTAAATACTAAAAAAGTTGCCCCATATGGCTTTATGCCCCCATGAAGAACCATTCCATTCATAATAGCTGACATCCCAAACTCCCTGACACCATAATTAATATGATTACCTGATGGATTGTCATTTGAAAATGTTGAACTAGATGCCGAAAAAGTATTATTTGATGGTGTTAAGTCTGCCGATCCACCAATCAGCTCTGGCATTTCTTTTACAAAAAAGTCTAAACATACCTTTGAAGCTTTTCTTGTCGCCATTGATGAGTTATTTGAATGGCATTCATCGAGAAATTTATTAAAACTTTCATCAAAATTTTCTGGGACATCTCCATTCATTCTTCGATGAAGCTCCATTGACTTTTTTGGATATTTTTCTTTATAGCTTTGAATTAAGCTATCCCAACTTGAATTCACATCAGATCCAGCATCTTTTGCATTCCAAAAGTTATAAACTTCATCTGGTACCTCAAATGAAGGAAAGCCCCAACCCAAAGCCTCTCTAGTTTCCTTAATCTCTTCATCTCCTAGCGGAGCTCCATGAGTATCTGCTGTGCCTGATTTATTTGGCGAGCCATAACCTATTGTAGTTTTACAAAAAATCATTGAAGGTTTTTTTGATTCATTTTTTGCCTCGGAAATTGCTTTATCAATTTCTTCAACATTATGTCCATCAACACACACAGTATGCCAACCATAACTCTCAAATCTTTTTACTGAATCGTCTGTAAACCAATTTTCAACCTCACCATCTATTGATATTCCATTTTGATCATAAAAACACACTAATTTACCTAAATTATGGGTGCCAGCGAAGGAGCAGGCCTCGTGTGAAACACCCTCCATTAAACAACCATCACCAAGAAAAACATAAGTAAAGTGATCAATAGGCTTTATGTCATCTTCATTAAATTCAGCAGCTAATATTTTTTCTGACATAGCCATTCCAACAGCATTTGCAATGCCTTGACCCAATGGACCAGTTGTTGTTTCTATACCAATATCGATATCATATTCAGGATGTCCTGGTGTTTTAGAATTTAGTTGTCTGAAGTCTTTAAGATCGTCTATTGAAAGGTCATAGCCTGTTAAATGCAACAAACTATACAAGAGCATTGAGCCATGTCCATTTGATAATACAAATCTGTCTCTATTAAACCATGTAGGATTAGAGGGATTATGTTTCAGATGATTAGCCCAAAGAGCTGTTGCAATTTCTGCCATTCCCATTGGCATACCAGGATGACCAGAATTTGCTTTTTGAACAGCATCAATTGATAAAAATCTAAGAGCGTTGATAGAATCTGATTGCTGCAAGTTAATTTTTCCTATTGGTTTTATGGATAATAATATTTTTGTAGTAAAAAGCATAGATAAAATTGATTTTTTTGATATAAAATATTCAGATTGTGATCACAATCTTTTTTTAAAGAAATTTCTTCACAGTCAAAATTTAAGGGAGAGAACGAATGAGTTATATTTTTACATCGGAATCAGTTTCCGCCGGACATCCAGATAAGGTCTGTGATCAAATTTCAGATGCTGTTTTAGACGCATATTTAGCAGAGGATCCAAATAGTCGAGTAGCATGCGAAACAATGATTAAAAACAATATGGTATATATCGCTGGGGAGATAACTTCACTTGGAAGTCCAGACCTAGAACCAGTTGTTAGAAAAACAATTAATGATATTGGATACGATACTGATGAATATGGTTTCAATGGAGATACCTGTGAGTTTACAAATCTTGTTTTTGAGCAATCACCTGATATCTCACAAGGCGTCACTGAGGGTGAGGGAGAAAATCTTGAACAGGGTGCTGGAGACCAAGGTCTTATGTTTGGTTATGCGTGTACAGAAACAGACTCGTTAATGCCCCTGCCTATTGATCTATCTCATAGACTAGTAAAAAAACAGGCAGACGTTATGAAAAGTAACGGACTAGCCTGGTTGAGACCAGATGCTAAAAGCCAGGTAAGCGCAATTTATTCTGATGATGGAAAGACTATTGAAGGATTATCTGCAATAGTTCTTTCAACCCAACATGACGAAGATGTAACGCAAGAAGAGATTAAAGAAGGGGTTATGGAACAAATCATTAAACCGATAGTACCTGAGGAATGGATTTTAGACTCAACAAAAATTTATATAAACCCAACCGGTAAATTTGTTATTGGTGGTCCTGTAGGTGACTGCGGCCTTACAGGGAGAAAAATTATTGTTGATACTTATGGTGGTATGGCTCGGCATGGTGGCGGAGCCTTCTCAGGCAAAGACCCTTCTAAAGTTGACCGATCTGCAGCTTATGCAGCTAGGTATGTAGCAAAGAATATTGTTGCAGCTGGTTTGGCTGATTATTGCGAAATACAGGTCTCATATGCAATAGGTGTTGCAAAACCAACTTCAATAAATGTAAATACTTTTAATAGCGAAAAAATATCAAAAGATGCTATTGAAAAAATTGTAGAGGAGAAGTTTGATTTAAGGCCAAAAAGCCTTATTAACATGCTTGATCTTAAAAGACCCATTTATCTTCCAACAGCTGCTTACGGACACTTTGGTAGAACTGATATTGACTTATCATGGGAAAAAACTGATAAGGTTTCAGAAATCTCACAATAATAAATTAAATATATAAGGAAATAAAATGGAAAATGACTATAAAGTAGCAGATATTAATTTGGCAGAATTTGGCAGAAGGGAAATCTCTCTTGCAGAAAATGAGATGCCTGCATTAATGGCTTTAAGAGAAAAATATAGATCAGAACAACCTCTTGCTGGCGCTAAGATTATGGGCTGTATTCATATGACAATACAAACTGCTGTTTTAATGGAAACATTAACAGATCTTGGAGCTGAACTACGATGGTCATCTTGTAATATATTTTCGACACAGGATCATGCTGCAGCTGCGATGGCGGCTAAAGGAATTCCAGTTTTTGCATGGAAGGGTGAAACAGATGAAGAATATGAATGGTGTATAGAACAAACTATTTGTAAAAATGGAAAGCCTTGGGATGCAAATATGATTCTTGATGATGGCAGTGATCTTACTGCAATGGTTCATGCAAATTTTCCAGATATGTTGGAAACTATTCATGGCGTGTCTGAAGAAACCACAACAGGAGTTCATAGACTTAAAGAAATGCTTGAAAAAGGTGAGCTAAAAATTCCTGCTATTAATGTAAATGATTCAGTCACAAAAGCAAAAAATGATAACAAATACGGCTGTAGGCATAGTCTTAATGATGCTTTAAAAAGAGGTACTGATATGCTGCTTTCTGGAAAGAAAGGTTTGGTAATTGGTTATGGTGATGTTGGTAAAGGTTCTGCAGCAAGTCTTGCTCAAGAGGGGATGATTGTTAGTGTTGTTGAATCTGATCCAATTTGCGCTATGCAAGCATGCATGGATGGCTTCTCAGTAGTTTCTTGTTATAAAGATGGTGTCGTAACAAGAGATCCAAAGGATATTAATATGTCTATTATGGGAGATACTGATTTAATTGTTACTACAACAGGTAATGTTAACGTATGTGATTCTGCGATGATAAGCACTCTTAAAAATACAGCGGTGGTCTGTAATATTGGTCATTTTGATAATGAAATTGATACGGCTTATATGAGAGAAAACTATTATTGGGATGAAATAAAACCTCAGGTTCATAGGGTTTTTAGAGATACAGCACCTGATGGAACTCCAGACTTATCAAGTAAAGACTATATTATCTTGCTCGCAGAAGGCAGATTGGTAAACCTAGGGAATGCCACTGGTCATCCAAGTAGAATTATGGATGGTTCATTTGCAAATCAGGTTCTGGCTCAGATACATTTATACAAACAAGGTTTTGCAAATGTTAATGATGCCGATAAAAGATCTGAAATGATTACTGTCGAAGTTCTTCCAAAGAAGCTAGATGAAGAGGTTGCAAGTCTTATGGTTCAAGGGTTTGGCGGGACAGTTACAAAACTTACTCAGGATCAAGCTGACTATATAAATGTTCCACAAGATGGACCATTCAAGGAAGAAAGCTATAAATATTAAGATATAAATTTCAAATTATGGGTATTTATGCTCATAATACATCTTGTGAATATTTATAAAACTGTCCTTATTCTTGGTTCTTTTTTAATACTCTATAGCTGTGGAGTAAAAGGCCCCATAATTTTTTAAAATTTAGTGTTCTTTTAAGAGAAGTAAAGATTAATGATTAATTTTGAAAAATGGCATGGCAATGGCAATGACTTTGCCATCATTAATTCTATTGAGAACAAAATAAAGTTAAATAAAAGCTTTATACGAAAAACTGCTGACCGTAATAAAGGTATTGGTTTTGATCAGTTAATTCATATTGGATTACCTACAAAACATGATTATGACTTTTTCATTAGGTTCTATAACTCCGATGGTTCTGAAGCTGGAATGTGTCTTAATGGAATTAGATGTGCAGCTAAATATATTTGGAATAATAATCTTTTTCCTCTAGGACAAATAGAAATCCAAACAAGAAGAAAAAATCTTAAATGTTCACCAAAGAATAAAAATAATGTCTCAGTTCTTATTGATTCGCCAATAGAGATGCAGACCCCAGACTTGGAACACAATACAATTAAAAAAGTTCTAGGTGATGATTTTTTTCTTTCACACACTGGAAATAATCATCTTTGTGTTAAGAAAAAATCTATAGATAGAGTTAACTTAGAAGAGCTTTATAAAAATCTAGAAAATGTTTTAAAGAAATATGAATGTAATCTTTCAATTTTTAAGAAAAATAAAGGCCTTATTCAAATTAGGACATATGAAAATGGAACAGGTGAAACTCTGTCATGTGGATCTGCTGCATTGTGTGTAGCTGCAAAATTCTTAGCAGATAATAAAAATTCATTAAAAATAAGTTCGATTGGTGGAGAATTAGAATTTAGCTTTCATGAAGATGTTATATTAATGTCTGGTCCAACTAATTTTATATATAAAGGAAATGTGAATGAGTAAAAAATTAGATCCAAAAGATGTGGAGTTGTTTCTTTTAGATAATCTAAACTTCTTTGAATCTAGAGAGTCCTTAGTTAGTGAACTAAAATTTAGACACTCTTCAAGCTCGGCATCATCTATTCTTGAGAGGCAAGTAAAAAAGCTAAGAGAAGAGCATCAAAATTTAATGGATCTTTTATCATCTTTTATTGCAACAGCTTCTGTTAATGAAGACCTTTTTAATAAATCAAAAGATTTAACGCTTAAAATCTTAGCATCAAGCTCTAAGAAAGAAATTATTAAAACCGTTGAATCAAGTTTCAGTAATGATTTCAAGGTAGATAAATGTTTGCTTAAGTTTTATAAGGATAAGGAAATAGACAAAATAGAAAGCTCTACAGAATTATCTTTACATAAAGGAGCTATTTATTGTGGGTCTTTTTCCTCAGAGAAAATGAATTTTTTATTTAATGATAAAAAAATTAAATCTATGGTGGTTTCAGTAATTATGTCAAATAATGAAATTGGGTTATTAAAGCTCGGTAGTTATGATCGAACAAAGTACCTTGGTGATGAAGATACAACCTTTATTCAATACATCCGAGATATTTTAGAAACAAAGCTAGCTCTATAGTATATGGAAAATTCTATTTTTGCTCTTAATGATGTTAAGGAATATCTAATATTTGTTTCTCAAGTAAAAAATCTTTCGGAGAATACTACAAAGTCATACGAACGTGATCTTAAAAAGCTTTGCACTTTTCTAGATAATATCCAAGTAACAAATTACTCTCAAATTAACGCTGATATTTGCTCAGCATGGATTGGTGATTTGTATTCTCAAAATAATAATCCAAGAAGTATCCAAAGACATCTTTCTTCTGCCAAAGGGTTTTTTCGATTCCTTAAAAAAAATAATCTAATTACATCTTCTCCATTCGAATTAGTTACAGCTCCAAAATCGCCTAGTAATTTACCGGATGTTTTATCTCCAGAGGATGTAGAGCAGCTGCTAAATTTTAAGCCAACAAGCTTAATTGAAATTAGAGATATGGCTATTGTTGAAGTTATGTATTCATCTGGCTTAAGGGTTACCGAAACTGTCAATATTAATATTGCAGATTTTGAAGAAGAGATGAGCTTTCTTAGAGTGCTAGGAAAAGGATCTAAAACTAGGCTTGTCCCTATGGGAAGGTTTGCCGTATCTGCAATAAATAATTGGATAGTTGAACGTAAGAAAATAGCTACAAATACTGATGCCCTATTTCTAAATTCAAAAGGAACAAGGTTAACTGTAAGAAGTGTTCAGTTAAGACTCAAAAAAATGGCTCTTAAACAAGGTCTTCCACCAATTCATCCTCATATGCTTAGACACAGCTTTGCAACTCATATGCTTGAATCAAGCGGTGATCTAAGAACAATTCAAGAGCTCCTAGGTCACAGCTCATTATCAACAACTCAAATTTATACTAAATTAGACTACCAACACTTAGCAAAAATTTATGACAAGTCACATCCAAGAGCAAAAAAATGATTAAACAAATTAAAATGATAACTTTTGACCTAGATGACACTCTATGGGATAACGTTCCTACAATTACAAGAGCTGAAATTGATACCAGGCAGTGGATTGAGGAAAGAGTTGGCAAGGTTAGCTGGGGTGATTTTAATGACTTTATTAACTTAAGGGATGATCTTATAAAAGAAGACGCTAGCATTGAATGGGATATAAGCAAGCTTAGAAAAGAGATTTTTAGAATAAAGCTTGATCATATCAAACCCTCGAGCTTAAGAGATAAAATCGTAGATGAGGCGTTTTCTGTATTTATGAATAAAAGACATGAAATTTTATTATTTGATGGTGTAGCTGATGCTCTTAAGGCCCTGTCTGAAAAATATATACTAGGAGTTCTAACTAATGGTAATGCTGATGTGTACAAATTTAATATTGGTAAATATTTTAGATTTGCGATTAGCTCTCTTGAAGCAAAAGCTAGCAAGCCGAATAGATCTCATTTTGATTTGGCAGTTAAGCAGGTAGACGGAGTTACTTTTAACGAAATTCTTCATATTGGAGATCATCAGATTAATGATATTTTATTTGCCCACAAGTTAGGCATAGACACTTTATGGTTTAATAATAATAATGCTACATGGGATCAAGATTTTGAGAAGCCTGATGAATTTAATTCATGGGAACTACTTACACAGATTATAGAAAACAAATATGAGTGATAAAGATTTAACAGAAGCGCTTAAGCGAATTATTGAAAAAGAGTTAAGCAAATTTAGCAAGCTTTTGCCAAAAGATGTCATTTCTGATGTTGAGAAGAAAATATCTCCTCAAGTTGAAAGCATCATTGAACAAAGTGGATATGTTAAAAAATCAAAATATAAAAACCTTGAGAAAATCATAGATGATCTTGAAAAAAGAATTGATATCCTAGAAAAAGATTAAAGTTGATTCAAATATGTATCTATTCTTTCTGCATTCATCACGAATGTTGATTTTAGTTTTTGCGAGGCATCCTTTACTTCGTTGATGTTTACAGCCTCGCCTACCTGGATAACTCCTATCATTGCCATCATCACATGAGGATCACATTGATAAACATAAACTCCTTCTGTGTCTAAGGTAACGCTTATATCCATATTCATTTGTCCATTCCACTCCTTTGCGCCAGCTGGAATCATTCCTTCAATAGTGGCTGAATTGTGAGATGCGTCTACAGCCTTAAAATGGATGGTATCTCCTTTAGAAACTTTTAATACAGCTGGTTCAAATATCATCTGTCCACCATCACCACTATTAAGCATTTTCACAATATGTTCAGACCCTTCAGAAAGTTCAACCTTTTTTACTATTGCTGGGGCTTGCGAAGCAACTGGGCTTGTAGCAGAAGAACTGCCGCAATCTTGGCCTTCTAGACAAACCTTTACAGGTACTAATAATCTATTTTTTACAGCTTCATCATATTTTTTTCCGTTAAAAAGCAGTAAAAAACATAAGGGTAGTAGTAATAAAAATATTTTATTTTTCATATTTTTTTTAGGAATTAGGTCTTTGGAGCTCAATTACGTAATCTAATATATCAAGCATTTCTTTATATGATCTTTTTGTTTCAATAATATATTTACCATCAACAACAAGCATAGGAGTGGCATCTATCTTAAGTTGTTTTGCATGTTTTGCATCACGATTAATTTTTTGCTTAATTGTAAACGAATTTAAATACTGTTCTGTTATCTCTGGCGCAACCCCAAAATTTTTAAGAAAATCTTGGATTCTTTTTGTCGTCTGCAAGAAATTTCCTTCTTTATGGATTGTTACAAAAACCGCTGAATGTGTTGATGAATCCAATTTAAGAGCATCGATTGTGTAATAAAGAGATGCGTGGAGTCTATGAATATCACTCCATGGAACTGGCATTTTTGTGAATTTAACATCAGCCCCTTGTTTAGATGCCCAATCATTAATAGCAGGTTCGAAAGAGTAACAACCCCCACAGCCATACCAAAAAGATTCAGTTACTTCGACTATTCCGTCTTTTTTAACAGGAAGAGGATTGTCAACAATCCTATAATCTAATCCCGGTCGAAAATCAGCACTTACAGATATAGTAAAAACGGCCAAAAATAGTATTACAAATGTATTTTTTAAATAATTTTTCATTGATATAACCCATGCATATAATTTGCTAGCGCGTCGATCTCATTATCAGTCAGATTTTCTGCGATTGACTGCATAACTAGTGAAGATTCTCCAGCATTCCTTTCTTTTGATCTATAAGCTTTTAGCGAAGATGTTAAATAACCAATCTGTTGGCCAGCTATAGCAGGATACCCTGCCAAATTATTTCCTTGTCCATAAACCCCATGACAAGATGTGCATGCTGGTATTTGTTCCTTCATATTCCCAAACCTGTATAACTGTGTTCCAAGTGAAAGCAATTCTTCATCATTTCTTGCTTGACCTACAGTTGCATTATAACTCGAATAGAAAGCGGCTATATCTAATAAATCCTTATCGCTTAATGTTTTCAAATACGGAATTACTGCCATCATTAAAACATTATTTCTTTCTTCATCTCTAAAATGCTTTAGCTGTTCAAGTAGGTATTTCTGATTCTGTCCAGCGAGTTTAGGCCAATCTGTACTAATACTGTTTCCATCAACACCATGGCAAGCAACACATGATTCAACTAATTGCGAGCCCTTATCTGCATCACCAGAAATAAAAATTTCTGGCATTTGCATTTCTTTAGATTTATCATCAGCAGCGCTCAAGCCTATTGAAAAGCTGAAGAAAGCTATGAGAATTAATGAATGCTTCATCGAAAATTAAAATGTGTGTCTTGTTGGAGTGTATTATAAACATAGGTTGATATGATATAAACGATTAAATGAAAAACCTTTTTAAAAATACAGAGTTTGTTTTTGGCGTAACAAACTATAAAAATCTTCCCGAAGATGCTGGTTATGAAATTTTGCTTGCAGGAAGATCTAATGCTGGCAAATCAAGCGCCCTAAATGCCCTTACGGATAATCCAAAATTAGCCAGGATAAGCAAGACACCAGGAAGAACAACCGAGATTAATTTTTTTAAAGTTAATGATAATTTGATGCTTCTTGATCTGCCAGGATATGGGTTTGCAAAATCTAGTAAAGCCAAAAAGAAAGATTGGGGTCCGCTATTGGGAGAATACTTTCAAAAAAGAAAAGCGCTAACAGCAGTAATAATTTTCATGGATATCAGACATCCTCTCAAAGAAAGTGACTGGGATATGATTCAACTTTGTAGAGATTTCAATGTGCCTTTTATCCCGGTACTTACTAAAAGCGATAAGTTATCAAATAATAAAATTGCTAATGCAATTAAGCATGTTCAAAACAAAATTCACGAGGCAGACTCAATAGCTGTTTCGTCAAAAGATATCACTGGTTTTGACAAGCTTTCGAAAGAAATACTAAACTTTATAAATTAATGCTTGAATATCAAAAACAAGATTGTGATTTAACGCTACAAGAAGGTTTAGAGTGTTATTACAACTCGTTTCCTGAGTCTACGGAAGTGCTCATGGACACTCAAGAGTCTGGGACCATGATGCGAGACCATGACTGCACACACGTAATTTTTGGTTTAGATATTTCTTTAGAGCAGGAAGCTATTTTGGATACCTGGGTTATATGGGGCAGTAAATGGAAACTAAAGTATTTACTTGGATACAATAAACTTCCTGAAATTAAACAATTAACTAAAGATTTATTTAAAGAGCTAGGCATTTTGGGTTTTTTAAAACTATATTGGAGAGTTGTCAGTATAAAAAGAAAGGTTATATTTAGAGCTTTTAAAATGAAGAAGAAATGGCCATTTAAAGTTCCAGAAGAATATCTCTCTATGAAAATCTCAGATCTGAGAGAAAAACATGGCATCCAAGTATTGCTTGGAGAGGAAATGAAATACGTTCCAATAGAGCGAGTTAATTAATCATATGAGTAATAAGATACCTCCACCAATAGTAACTTTATTCTTTGGTCTATGTATTTACTTATCGAGACCATACTTTCCTGAATTTAGTTCTTCCTTGCTAAACTCATTAAGTGTTATTTCATTCGTGGTTGGGATATCTATTTTTGTAGCAGCAGTAAGTTCATTTAAAAAGCAGAAAACTACTGTCAATCCGATATCAATAGAAAAAGCATCCTCTTTAGTTATTAACGGGATATTTAAATATTCCCGAAACCCAATGTATTTAGGAATGTCATTTATATTGGTTGGTTTAGCTTTTAAATTTAATTTAATAGGCGGTCTATTGTTCACCAGTATATTTATGTCATTTATAACAATATTTCAAATTAAACCAGAAGAAGTTGCTATGGAGAAACTTTTCAAACAACAATGGAAAGACTACATTAAAAATGTAAGGAGATGGTTATAAAAATTTTTAATGAGCTTCATTCCAATTAGATCCTATTGCTGCTTCAGCAATTAAAGGAATATTTAATTCTACAGTTTGCTCCATAGTATCTTTCATCTTTTCCATTACAGTATCAGCATTATCTTTTGGACACTCAAAAACTAATTCATCATGAACCTGCATGATCATCTTTACATCTGGCATTTCGTTTGAGAGAAGTTCATCAATATCGAGCATAGCTTTTTTAATAATATCTGCAGCTGATCCTTGAAGTGGGGCATTAATAGCTGCCCTTTCAGCAGCTTGTCTTCTTAAACCATTAGCAGCATTGATTTCATTAAGGTAAAGGCGTCTTCCCATAATGGTTTCTACATATTTATCTTCTTTTGCTTGGGCTTTTATATTGTCCATATAATCTCTAACACCGGTGTATCTTGCAAAATAAGTATCTAAATATTCTTGGGCTTCTCCTCTAGGAATGCCTAGCTGCCTTGTAAGCCCAAAAGCCGACATGCCGTACATTAATCCAAAATTAATGGCTTTAGCGCTTCTTCTTTGGTCTTGACTCACATCATCTATTGCAACACCAAAAACTTCTGCTGCAGTTGATGAATGAACATCGATATCATTATTAAAGGCATGAGTTAAATTTTTATCTTGAGATAAATGAGCCATGATTCTTAATTCGATTTGGGAATAATCAGCCGATATAAGAACATTTCCTTTTTCGGGTACAAAAGCTTCTCTTATTCTTCTGCCCTCAGCAGTCTTTATTGGAATATTCTGAAGATTAGGTTCTGTAGATGATAGCCTTCCTGTTGAAGTTACTGCCTGTTGATATGAGGTATGTATTCTTTCTGTCATAGGATTTTCTATGTTTATAAGACTGTCAGTATATGTTGATTTTAGTTTTGCTAATGTTCTGTATTGCAAAATAATTTTCGGTAACTCATATTCTTCTGAGAGTCTTTTAAGAGTATCTTCATTGGTTGAAGGTTGTCCTTTTGGTGTCTTTTTAAGAACTGGCAAGCCTTGTTTTTCATATAAAATTTCAAGAAGTTGTTTTGGAGAATCCAAATTAAACTCTTCTCCAGCTATCTTATAAGCTTCCGATGAAAGGCCGTCTATCTTTTCTCCAAGTTCTTTAGAGTGATTAGCTAATTTTTTCTTATCTATCTTTGCTCCATTTTGCTCAACCCGTGATAAAACATGAACAAGTGGGTATTCAATATCCTCTAATAGTTTTTCTTGAACAGGCTTTTCTTTAAGCATTGGTGCTAAAACATTGTAAAGTCTCAAAGTTATGTCAGCATCTTCAGCTGCATAATCTGATGCGATATCTAACTTAACTTCAGCAAAACTAATTTGCTTTGAAGCAGTTCCAGTTACATCGGTGTATTTGGTAGTTGTATAATTCAAGTAATAATCTGCCAGCCTGTCCATTCCATGCCTAGTTGCAGTACTGTTCAACACATAAGACATCAACATGGTATCAGCAAGAAATTTTGTCATTTTAATTCCATGCCTAGCTAAGATTGGAATATCAAATTTCAAATTTTGCCCTACCGCTTTATCCTGATTTTTTTCTATAGCTGGACCGAGATTTTCTACTACATAGTCCATGTCTAATTGCTTTGGGCAATCTTCATAAGAGTGTGCGATTGGTATATAACAACCTTCATTTTCAGAAACGGATAGAGAAATGCCTATTAAATTTGCTGAAACTGTGTTTACAGAATCTGTCTCTGTGTCTATAGCAAAAGCTTTTGATTTATTAATCTTAGCAATCCAAGCTTTAAGCCCTTTTTCATCCAAAATAGTTTCATATTTAGAATCTTTTTTAGGAGCTTCTTTTTCTTTGTTTTTGTCGACTGCCTTAAATTCTAATTCAGCAAAAATTTTATCAAGCTCCACTTCATTAGGATTAAATGCTAAAAGATCTTCAAATGATTGATTTATATCAACATCATTCTTTAGAGAAACTAGCTCAACGTTTCTATCGAGGTCATCGAGAGCATTTCTAAGATTTTCTCCAACAACTCCTTTTATTGATTCAGCGTTTTCTTTAATGCTATTTAGATCGCCATATTCATTTAGCCATTTAGCTGCCGTCTTTTGTCCTACTTTTGGAACTCCTGGTATATTGTCAGAAGTATCCCCTACCAAGGCAAGCATATCTCTTATTTGATTTGGTTTTACGCCGAATTTTTCAAATACGCTCTCTTCATTAAAAATTTTATGCTTCATCGTATCCATCATTGTGATGTGTGGATCTTCAACAAGCTGCATAAGATCTTTGTCTAAAGAAGAAATAACACATTTATATTTTGCATCTTTTGCCATCTTTGTGATTGTTGCAATCACATCATCTGCTTCAACACCCTCTATTTCAATCAAAGGGAATCCTATTGCACGACAAATTGATTTAACAGGAATTAACTGGTCTCGCAATTCGTCTGGCATAGGTGGTCTATTAGCTTTATATTCCGAATATATATCACTTCTAAAGGTTTTTCCTTTAGCATCAAATACAACAATTATTGATGATCCTTCGCTGTCTTTTTTGAGATTCATTAGCATGTTTGTAACTCCCTTCACCGCGCCTGTAGGCTGGCCAGAAGAAGTGCTTAATGGAGGCATTGCGTGGTAAGCTCTATAAAGATAAGAGGACCCATCTATAACAAATATTCTATCTTTCATGATTAAGTTTTATATGATGTATTATGACTCTTGTTTTTCTATAATGGAAAAAATTAAATAAAAATGTTTAAAAAGATTTTCAATACTCATTTCGAATTAGGGGTCGCCGTTTCTTCAGTAATGATAGTTGTATTGGCCATCGCAATGGATTTGATATTCTTCCTGCAAGCTTGTCCGATGTGTATATTAACTAGATATGTTTTTATGCTTGTTGCCGTCTCTGGGCTTATAGCGTTTTTAATAAACAAAAAGGTTGCTGGCCATATCTTAATACTAATCTCTAGTATTTTAGGCTTGTTGGTAACATCAAGACAGATTTATATACAAAATATGTCTTTAGAATATATAGATATGCTCTCAGGGTGCAGCATGCCGTTTCATACCCAGGTTGAATATTTTGGTCTTATCGAGGCGATATCAAGAACTCTGGCAGGAGGTCCAAGTTGTGCAGAAGATGGATGGCGATTTGTATTAAATTTTGCTGAATGGGGTTTTGTATTTTTCTTTATATACTTAATATCAACATTATTTAAGATGAGACGTGTTTAAAATCCCTTTTTTTGTAGTAAAGCTACACAATATATCAACAAAAAATCCTTTATTTAAAGCAATTTAAAATATCATTGACTTTTTTAGGCTAATAAATTTTACTAGACTACATATTTATTTAAATAATTGCTAACGTAACATATATTATAGGTACATAATTATTTCCTCTAAATATATAATTATTCTCCCCAAGTACCTATAATATTTGTTAGTAATATATGAACAATCAATCTCAAACTTCTCAGGCTCTTGAGCTTAGCACTGAAGAGCTTATCCAAGCTGCAGTTGATAATGGCGAAGGGGTCATTGCTACCAATGGTGCGTTTTCAACAGCAACTGGTGAAAGAACAGGAAGAAGTCCTGATGATAGATTTATAGTTAAAGAACCAGGAACTTCTGATCTCATAGATTGGGGTCAGATTAACAAGCCTTTTAAAGAAGATGCATTTGATGCCCTGTGGAATAAAGTTGAATCATATTTAGCAGAAAATAATAGGTATGTGTCTTTTGTTCATGTTGGGTCACATGATGAGCATTATTTACCTGTTAAAATTACCACCGAAACTGCATGGCATTCTCTTTTTGCTAGACTAATCTTTGTTTGCACAGAAAGCTATAACCCTTCAAAAAAACAAGATTGGCAAATTATTAGCGCGGCTAATTTTGAATGCGTTCCTGAAGTAGATGGAACTAATTCAGATGGTTGTGTTGTTATTAATTTTGCTAAGAGAAAAGTAATTATTGCTGGTATTAAGTATGCAGGTGAAATGAAAAAATCTATGTTCTCGGTTCAAAATTTCTTACTTCCTGAAAAAGGAGTTTTGCCCATGCATTGTTCTGCAAATGTAAATACAAAAGGCGATGTTGCATTGTTTTTTGGTCTTTCAGGAACTGGCAAAACAACTTTGTCTGCTGACCCACAATGCTCATTGATTGGCGATGATGAACATGGCTGGAGTCCTGGGTCAGTCTTTAATTTTGAGGGCGGTTGTTATGCAAAAACAATTAACCTCACAGAGGAAAATGAACCAGTTATATTTAAAGCAATCAAACATGGCAGTGTTATCGAAAATGTATTCCTAAACGACGCAAACGAACCTGATTATTCAAATACCTCGCTATCCGAAAATGGAAGATGTTGTTACCCGAGATCTCATATCGATGCTGCAGTCGATGAAAATGCAGCTGGAGAGCCAAAAACTGTAATATTTTTAACATGCGACTTAACTGGCTTAATACCTCCTGTATCTATTTTATCTAAAGAAAGTGCTGCTTATCATTTTCTCAGTGGTTATACGGCTAAGGTAGGTTCTACTGAAATGGGTTCTAGATCTGATATAGAGTCTACATTTTCAACATGTTTTGGAGCTCCTTTCTTTCCTAGGCCAGCCAACGTGTATGCTGATCTGCTTATGGAAAGGGTCGAAGATTTTAGTGCAAAAGTCTATTTAGTTAATACAGGTTGGACTGGTGGGCCATATGGCGTGGGCTCTAGGTTTGACATTCCAACAACTAGAAGAGTTGTTAATGCCATTCAAGATGGAGAGCTTGATGGAGTAGAAACTGAGACGGTTCCAGGACTTAATTTAAGCATTCCTATAGAAGTTGATGGAGTTGATTCTAATTTACTTAATCCAATCAATACATGGGAAAATAAGGAAGAATATAATAAATACCTGAAAGAACTAATTATAAAGTTTCAAGAAAACTTTAAGAAATTTGATGTTAAACCTGAAATAGTAAAAGCTGGTCCGGGATTTAATGACAAATGAATCATTAATAAATAGGCTCAATGATCTCAAAAATAATGGGTTCTTCGATCGCTTGGTTATCAAAAGAGGAATCGAAAAAGAATTTTTTAGGGTTGATAAAAAGGGCTTCATTTCTAAAAAATCACATCCAAAATCTCTAGGATCTGCATTAAAAAATAAATACATTACGACTGATTTTTCAGAAGCTCAGGTTGAATTAGTAACTCCGACGTTTGAGGATGTTGACGAGCTTTATGACTTTTTATATTCCCTTCATGTCTTTGTTGCAAATAATTTAGAAGATGGTGAAATGTTGTGGCCTTTTTCTATGCCCCCTAAGATTAAAGACGAATCCGAAATTAATATTGGATATTATCATCAGTCAGGTGATGGTTTATTAAAACATGTTTATAGAAAAGGCTTGAAAGTTAGGTACGGTGCAACCATGCAGTGTGTTTCAGGTATGCACTATAATTTTTCTATAAATCAAAATTCTTTTTCTGCCTTATTTAACTCGACTGACCAAAAAAGCATTAATGATGCATACCTTGGCCTTATACGAAACTTTAAAAGAATCTTTTGGTTTGTATTATCTGAATTTGGGCAAACAAATGTAGTTGATAAGTCCTTTGTAAAAAATAGAAGCCACAACCTTAGTGAATTAAATAAAAATGATTTGTACTTGGAAAATGCTACCTCTTTGAGAATGAGTGAAATTGGATACCAAAGCGAGGCACAAAAAAGTCTAGACATTAAATACAACTCGCTAAGCGGGTTTCTTCAAAAAATTAAAAATGCGATTACTGTTCCTTTTGTGGATTATAAAAAGAAGGGATTGCTGGATTCAAATGGAGAATACCATCAAATATCTGATGGAGTTATACAGATTGAGAATGAATATTATGATTCAATAAGACCAAAAAGGTCTGCTTCTAATAATTTAAGACCATACGACCTCTTAAAAGATTTTGGCATTGAATATCTGGAGATTAGAGGGGTTGATATTTCGCCATCTGATATAACTGGAATGTCTAAGCATCATATAAGGTTTCTTGATCTTATACTTATATATTGCTTAATATCACCAAGCCCCAAAATGACGCCTGAAGAAAAAAGCGAAATAGACGCAAATGAAAAGGTTTCAATATATGAAGGTAAAAATAAAAACTCTAAGATAAATATAGATGGAAATAAAGTTAGCATTAAAAGTGCTAGAAAAGACATGCTTGAGAGTCTAAAAAATATTGCTGATTTTATGAATGATAGTGATTTATTCCATACCGCTATTAAGCACGTAACAAAATTGCCCAAAGGCCAACTTCCAAAGGTTTCATTTCATAAAGATGGGGTTGAGAAATCTAAATCAAATCTTTTAGAGCTAAAATCTTCAGAAGGTAAATATATTGATAGTATTAAAAAAGAGGCCGAGCTATCATTAGAAGAGCTAGAGAAGATGCATATAGATAGTGAAGAAGAAATGAATGAATTTGTTAAAAACTATAATTTAAGTCTTTTAGGGGAGAAATTATGAAAGCATTACAATGTGTTGAGCTGGGTATGCCAGACAAGTTAGAAGTGAACGAGGTTCCAGATCCTGAGGTTCTTCCGGATCATGTTTTAATTGAAAATAAAGCAGCCAGTGTAAATTTTCCTGATGTATTAATGATTCAGGGTTTGTACCAATTTCAACCAGAATTACCTTTCACTCCTGGTGGTGAGTCTGCTGGAATAGTATCTGCCGTTGGTGATGGGGTTGAGAATATTGAGGTTGGTGACAGAGTGTTTGCTATGACAGGATTAGGCGCATTTTCTCAAAAAATTGTTGCTCCCAAACATGCTGTTGTAAAAATTCCTGATTCTATGGATTTTGAAACTGCTGCCGCACTACCTATGACATATGGAACATCCCTATATGCTCTTAAGCAAAGAGCTGAACTAAAAGAAGGGGAAACTCTTTTAGTGCTTGGAGCCGCTGGTGGGGTTGGCTTGGCTACTGTAGAGCTTGGTAAAGCAATGGGCGCTAAAGTTATTGCAGCAGCATCAACGCAAGAGAAAGTAGATTTATGCAAGAAACATGGTGCTGATGAAGGATTTATATACCCAATTGGAAAACTAGATAGAGATCAACAAAAAGAACTTTCCTCTAAAATCAAAGAACTAACAGGAGGCATGGGCGCAAATGTTGTCTACGATCCTGTTGGTGATGATTATTCTGAACCTTGTATTAGAGCAACAGCTTGGGATGGAAGATATTTGGTTATTGGTTTTGCCGCAGGGGAAATTCCAAAAATTCCTATTAATCTCGCCCTTTTAAAAGGCATGAAGATAGTAGGTGTTTTTTGGGGAGCCTGGGTTGGAATGTTTCCAGAGGAAAATAAGAAGAATTTTGAAGAGCTATTCAAACTTCATTCTGAAGGAAAAATAAATCCTGAAGTGTCTGATTCCTTTAACTTAGATGATGGTGCTCAAGCCATAGCTCATTTAAAAGATAGAAAGGCAAAGGGCAAAGTAATTATTAAGATTTGAAATTATTTTTGAAGAAAACATTAATCATTCTATTTTCTTTATTGATAGTTTCATGCGGAGGTGGTTCATCTTCTGCGTCTGATATGGACAACGATCCAATTGCCCCGCCCCAAACATATCCTACTCACCCACTTGTTTGGGATGTTGTAACACCAGAATCTGTTGGGATGAGTTCTTCAGGTTTAGAACAGGCCTTTGATTACGTATTTCAAGATGGCTCTTTTACACAAGCTGCCGTAGTAATAAAAGATGGCAAATTGGTTTATGAAAGATATAGGGGTATGACCGACAATGAGGCAAATATACTTGCTTCAACATTAAGCGAGAATGGTGATTTTTATAAAAGTCTCTATGCGCAACGTAATCAAAATAGTTATATTAGTTCTTGGTCAACAGCAAAATCATTTGCCAGCTTTTTAATTGGGATTGCGGTTGAATCTGGTGCAATTAACTCGATTGAAGATTCTGCATCAAACTATATTACAGAATGGTCATCTGATGAAAGATCATCAATTTCCATTAAAGATTTATTAGATATGCGCTCAGGCTTGCCGCCAGCCTGCTTCAATTTTGTAACAGGTGAAATAGGAGAATGTCTTAATGCTAGTGATTCAAGTAGTGGAGGTAATATTGTTTATGCCGATGACCAGCTCACAAAATGTATTGATAGAGATCTTGCCGCCGAGGGTGTAACTCATCCATGGTTTGAGAACGGATTAACTGTTTATTCAAGAGGTGCATTTCAGTATTCTAATTGTGACACTATGGTGCTTGGAGAAATAATCTTCAGAGCTACAGGACAAGATATTCAAACCTATGCAGAATATAATTTATTTTCAAAAATTGGTATTGATGCCTCTTGGTGGAGAGACTTTACAAGCTCAGGACAATCTAACGGAAATTATTTAGCCTATTGTTGTTTAGACAGCACAGCCAGAGATTTTGCCAAATTTGGGCATATGCTTTTACTTAATGGGATTTGGGAAGGAAGCAATCAGAGATATAGCTCTTACGTTGACCTCATAAAAAACTTAAATTCATACGGTTTACAATTTTGGACCATATGTGCAAAAGCACAATCAAACTCAAATTGTGATGATTGGATAATTTCAACTATTGGTTTTGATGGACAATACATAATGATAGATTTTCAGAGAAATATAGTGGTGGTTAGATCAAGTTTATACACTCCAATACAAAATCTTTCACAAGATAGAAAAATGAAACTAAACCCAAATAACTTAACTCAGTCTAATTGGATTGCAACCGTGCCTAATGGGTTAGGTTCATCAGCAACCCCAAATATAAGTGTAAGTGCTTTTTATGAGCTGGTGACAAATTCAATAAACTAATTACTAGTTACTGATTGGTAAGTTAGAGATAGTCTCGATAGATCAAATGGAGGCCTGAACACTCCAGCAAACTCACCATTGGGATTTAATAAAATAATATTATTAACATGATTATCTAAATGGGAGTGATCCATAGAGTCGTTACTTGGCATAACGTTGTTAACAGATAATTGTGTAGCTAGATTTAAGAGCATTGGTCTAGTATTAGAAACTCCGATAAAGTCTTTATCAAAACCCTTAGCATATTTATCTATATCTTCAGGAGTATCTCTTTCGGGATCAATAGAAACCAGCACCCATTGTTTGTCTTCCAAAGGATACTCCTTTTCTCTAAGAATCTTAATTAACCTCGACATCTGATACATGGTTGTAGGGCATTCATCAGGGCATCTAGTAAATCCAAAATACATTAATGTCCATTTCTCGTTTAAGTCAGATTTATCAAATTCTCTTCCGCTTGCAGAGTAAAAACTAAAATCAGAAATCTGTTTTGGATTCTCAAATAAAAAGAGGCCATTTACTAAAAGCTCGTTTGTACTAAGGGTTCTTGGCGTTGTTAATTTGTTTATAAAAAGTGTCAAAACAACAAATATAAATAAAGCTATTAGAAGTATATTTCTCTTTATGGTCATTAGTTTGAAATTAAAAAGTGGTCTATTAGCAAAGCTAAAAATATTAAAAATATATAATAAATAGAGAATTGAAAGGTCTTCATGGCATCCTCATCGTCTTTGCTGAAATAAAGATTAACAGAGTAATATAAAAATACAGTGCTCAATACTAATGCAGAAAAAAGATATATTTCTCCAGACATTAATACCACATAAGGCAATACGCTTACTATAAATAAAATGACTGTGTATAAGACGATTTGTAATTTTGTAAAGATGACTCCATGAGTTACAGGCAGCATAGGTATCGACTCTTTGGCATATTCATCTTTTCTATAAATTGCTAGTGCCCAAAAATGCGGAGGGGTCCAAACAAAAATTATCAATACAAGCAAGAGAGCGTATGGGTCTATAGTGTTTGTTACAGATGACCAGCCAAGTAGAGGTGGCGCAGCGCCTGCCAAACCGCCAATTACAATATTTTGTGGTGTAGCTCTTTTTAAGTAAATTGTATAAATAAAAGCATAGCCCACAAGAGATGCTAGCGTTAAGATCATTGTAAGGGTGTTAACAAAAAAATATAAAATTAAGGAGCCTGATATTCCAAGAGCCAAGGCAAACATAGATGCGTGGGTTGGTGAGAGCTCTCCTTGAGGCAGAGGTCTTTGATCTGTTCTTGTCATCGATGCATCAGTATTTCTATCTATTACCTGATTAACTGCTGCTGCAGATGCTGCACAAAAAGCTATCCCCAATAAAGCTACAAATAAGTATCTAAAAGACTGAACTTGTTGTTCCGCTAACAACATTCCAACAAAAGCACATATAAGCATCATATAGACCACATTTGGTTTACATAGCTGATAGTAACTTTTTAAAAGTGTCATTTTTTCCAAGCTAGATAGTTAATTGTAAAAGTCGCAAGAAGCAACAATGCTGCGACTAGGTTATGAGCTATTGCAACATACAAAGGTAATACATATACAACATTAATTATCCCAAGAGTTATTTGTGTTAATAATAAAATGCCCAAAGTTGAAGCTAATGGGGCTGCATCAGAAAACCAGAGCCTAGACATTAGTATTAAAAATATTAACGTTAGTAATAAAGCGGAGACTCTGTGTGAATAATGAATGGCCACTCTCGCTGGATTATCCAACAAGCCATACAAATAATTGGGCCCAACTTCTTGATTGAGGTTAAATCCATTTTTAAAGTCCATCTCAGGCATATAGCTTCCTTGGCAAGTAGGAAAATCTGCGCATGCTAGAGAGGCATAGTTAGTGCTAGTCCAAACCCCAAGAAAAATTTGAAAAATTAATACGCCAAATGCTATCGAGGCTATAACTTTTAAATTTGAAATATTAATTTGATTAAATATCTCAAAATTACGAGACTTTAAATAGATAAAATACAAAAGCATAAGGGTTGCAAACCCGCCAAAAAGATGTGTTGTAACAATTATAGGTAATAGTTTAAGGCTAACTGTTAAATAACCAAATAAGCCTTGGCAACATATAAGTATCAAAAGAAAAATAGTCCATCTTTGGATGGATTTATTGTTTGTTTTTTCAGACGAGAGAAAAACTAGCAGAATTGCTATAAAACCTAGTGCAGCAGCAAAAAGCCTATGAACTTGTTCTGGTATTGCTTTGTTAATGTCATATGGATATGTTGGGAATCTGCTTTCTGCTATGGCTATCTCTACCTCATCATTCGGCCAAAAAACAAACCCATAGCAACCAGGCCAGTCTGGGCATCCCAAGCCTGCATCAACCAATCGAGTCCATGCGCCCAAGGCAATAACTACAAATGCCATACATATACCAATAAGAGATAAATTTTTTATTTGATTCATTAAATTAACACCTTTAAGTCTTTCAAAATTAATTTTGGATCGGTATCGGTATTAAAATACATAACCGCCCTTCCATAAGGGTCTATTACAAAAATAGGATTTTCAACATTAAAATTTATTTTAGAATTTCTTTGGAGAACATTTAGTAAAACCCCATTTTTGTCTTCAATCAAAATTTGTCTTGGATAGTCTATCTGAATATTTCTTAAATCATCTTCAAGCAACTTATTTGAGTAAAAAATGACCCTTTTTAATTTATTAATATCTCTGTTTAAAGCAACATTGAGCTGTCTCATTAAATAAATCGATTCTTTACTTTTCTCTATATCAGTAACATAGACTGAAAGAACCCACTTACCATCTTCAAACCCTATTAAGTCTTGCTCACCTTTGCTGCCTTTAAATTCATTAAAATTAAAATAGCTTTTAAAAAATTCGCCGTTATTCTTTGTCCCCTCTGGAGACATTCCCATAGTGAAATACAAGGTAGAAAATATCACAACCAATATTGGCGTTAATAAAATTGTTGCTAAGAAAAACTTATCTCTCATTTCTTTTTAACCCAAACCAAATAAACATTAAACATAATACAAAAAACATCGAAAACCATTGAGCAGCATATCCATAATGTTTTGAGGGCATCATATTTGTAGGTTTAATTTTAATATATTCTAAGCTGTTTTTTAGCAATGGATCGGCCAAAAGTATAAAGTTGTATATACTTCCCTCATATTCTTTTATCAAAATATCAGGGTTTTTTGTTTGAGAAACCTTAGGCCAGTTTTTTGTTATCAAATCATCAGATAAAACTAAGCCCAATTCAGGTGATTCTAAAATTCCGCTAACTTTTATTTGCTCTTTTTGAAGATCTATATTTGGAAGGATCTCTCTGAACTTATTTCTTTTTATCCAGCCTCTATCAACTAATATTAATTTATCAGAACCTTGTATCTTTAATGGGGTAAGGACCTTATATCCTGCAATTCCTCTATGAA
>CACEHH010000006.1 GCA_902559345.1 uncultured SAR86 cluster bacterium
TATAAAAGGTTGGAGTTGTTGGTATTAATGAGCTTAAGGAAAAAGCAAGAGCTTGTGGACTATGGAATTTATTTTTACCTGAAAGTGAATTTGGAGCCGGTCTCACTAATTATGAATATGCTCATTTAGCTGAAGAGATGGGTAAATCTCATATTGCATCTGAGGCAATGAATTGTAGTGCGCCCGATACTGGAAATATGGAAGTTATTGCAAGGTATGGAAATGAGCAACATCAAAAAGAATGGCTTCAACCTCTACTAGATGGAAAAATTAGATCGGCTTTTGGAATGACTGAGCCTGGTACAGCTTCTTCAGATGCTACAAACATGCAAGCAACAGCAGTGCTAGACGGGGATGAGTATGTCATCAATGGTGAGAAATGGTGGACCTCAGGCGCTGGAGATCCAAGATGTAAAATTATTATATTTATGTGTGTTACCAATCCAGATAATCCAAAACATCAAAGACATTCAATGATACTAGTGCCAATGGAAACTGAGGGAGTTGAAATTAAGAAGATGATGCATGTATTTGGATATGATGATGCTCCACATGGTCATGCCCATATGAAATTTAATAATGTCAGAGTACCTAAAGAAAACTTACTTTTAGGTGAGGGCAGAGGTTTTGAGATAGCTCAAGGAAGATTGGGGCCTGGAAGGATTCATCATTGTATGAGGGCTATTGGTGTTGGAGAGATCGCACTAGAATTAATGTGTAAACGAGGCATTGACCCTAACAAAATTGCTTTTGGAAAAAATTTAGCAAATCTTGGAGCTAATTTTGATTATATTGCAGAGTCCAGAATGGAGCTTAATGCTGCAAGACTTTTAACATTAGATGCTGCTATAAAGATGGACACTGTGGGTAATAAAGTCGCAGCCAGCGAGATAGCTCAAATAAAGGTTTATGTTCCTAATGTTGTATTAAAGATAATAGATAGAGCAATTCAAATTCATGGAGGAGAGGGTGTCTCACAACTAACCCCTTTAGCATCAATGTATGCGCATATGAGGACACTTAGATTAGCTGATGGTCCAGATGAAGTTCATAGAAGAGCAGTTGCCAGATATGAGCTTGGCAAATATATGAGCTAGAGATTTGTCTGATAACTTAATCTTTTACGACACAGAAACAACTGGAATTCATAAGGATTTTAGTCAGATAATTCAATGTGGCTCTATTCTTACAGATAGCTCATTTATCGTTAAGGGAGAGCAAAATATTAGCAGTAGACCATTACCATGGATAATACCCCAACCAATGGCTATGCTTACTAATAAAAAAATAAATTCTTTTACTTCTAACACGTCTCATTATCAAATGATGAAAGACATACAGCATCAATGGAAAGAGTGGTGCATTGAATTTCCATCTATATTTATTACTTATAACGGACATGCCTTTGATGAAGAATTAATTAGAAGGCAATTTTGGTGTAACCTATTGGAGCCCTATATAACTAATACCAATCAAAATGGCAGATTAGATTTAATGTTGATGATTCATAATATAGCTGCTTTTTTTTCAGATGAAATATCAATTCCTTTATTTGAAGATGGTCCTGCTCTAAGCATAAAACTAGAACATTTAGCAGATAAACATGGTATAGACGTAAGCGATGCTCATGATGCAATTTCAGATTGCAAATTTATGATTGGTTTATGCAAGGTCATAAAAGAGAAGATTCCAGATGTATTTGAATCTTTTTTAAATATATCTACTAAAGAGGGTATTAAAAATCTTCTATATTCTGATGAATTTCTTGCATTAGGTGAAGTATTTAGACGCCATCCTTTTAAATATCCTGTTGTTATTTGTGGTGCAGATAATTCAAGGCCTAATGAGATATGTTTTTTTGATTTAAGCTTTGATCCTGATGAAATCATTGATTTAGATTTCACTGAAATTAATAAAATGATTCAATCTGGATCAAGAGACTTACCATTAAAAAAATATAAAATTAATAAAACTATACCTATATGCTCAAGCAAACTTCTTACAAAAAATAATCACTTTGATATTACTCATGATGAGCTACAGAGGCGCGCTGATATCGTTAAATCTAATAAAGATTTTTTTACAAAAGTTTCACAAGCAATGGAAGATAGGATTATGAATTTTCCAGAACCCAGCTATGTTGAAGGCACTATTTATTCTGGCGGATTTCCATCATACAGAGATCAAGATTTAATGAAAGAGTTCCATCTCTCAGACGATCCTGAGCAATTAATTAAAATTTCAAGAAATTTTGAAGATGAGCGCTTTCGTTTATTAGCTGAGCGAATCATATGTAATAAATATCAAATAGATATTCCTCAAGATATAAAAGGTAGATATGACGAACTTATACATGAAAGAGTACAAACAGAAGGCAAATGGGGTTCTGTTGATAAAGCGCTTCAAGAGATTGATAAGTTACTAGATGAAAAACATGATCAAGAAGATATCAATATTCTAAATGCAACGAAAGAAAAACTATTATCTATGAAGAATTAAAAATGAAAAAATTGAATATCTATTTTTATCTATTTTTATTTATTAGTTCTGTAAATACTTCTCATATTAAAGCAGATGTGTATTTAGAAAATTTTAGTTTAGATGATGTTTTAAAAAATGGTAGAAGCTTAATGAGTCTTGATTATGGGCTTCATTATCTAGAGACTCAATCTAATGAGCAAAAAAAATTATTTATAGGTGTTCATGGAAGCAATAGCGAGGGGTATGAATGGATATATCCCCTTAAAACCATCGACTCAAATAAAACTTTTACAACTTTCTTTCGTTACAATGATGATTTTTGTCCTAACAGATCATATATAAAACTCAATAAAGAAATAAGCTCTTTATTAGATAATAACCAAAATATTAACGAAGTAGTTCTAATTGGTCATAGTTATGGAGCGATGGTTGTTGCAATGTTTTCTGATAAATGGACAAGAGATATTCCACTATCAATTCATAGTGTAGCAGGGCCATTAACTGGTCCTATTTCTTCATCTGCAAAATCAAGTTTTTTTAAAAATTTATGTGATTACTATCCACCTAATGCAATAAACAATAATGTTAATTTTTTTCAATGGAGAACAATAAAAGAATTAGATGGAGCTTTTAAAAATTTAGAATATGACCCCCAAGTAATTGAACTTCAAGGTAGTGAGGTTATTAGGTTGCCTGAAACCTACAACAATAGAAGATTGGGGCATAATTGGTCCTTAAGCTGGGTTGCTGATCATATAAATAAATAAGATTATGGTGGGCGAGGAGAGATTCGAACTCCCGACTTCCTGCGTGTCGAGCAGACACTCTAACCAGCTGAGTTACTCGCCCTGATGGAAGGATAATTTTACACAAAATATTGTAAAAGACTATAAATAAACTAGATAGCGGTAATTGTATTTATAATTTTGATAAATAATCATCCAATCTAGTTTGATTCATTACGAATGTGTTTTTAAATGTTTGAGCTTTTAATTTCACTTCACTTAAATTAGATTGATCATCACCAACCTCAATAACTCCAACCATTGCCATCATGGCGTGAGGAGTGCACTGATATCCATAAACTCCAGCAACATCAAATTTAATTTTTATGTCTCTGCTCAAATCACCAAACCACGCTGAGGCGTTTTCTGGAATCATTCCTGGTATAGATGCTGAATTATGAGCTGCATCAGTAGCTTTAAATGTGACTGTATCACCAACATTAATTTTCAATACTGCTGGTTCAAAAACCATTATTCCAGATTCACCTTGATTAAGCATTTTTACTTCAAAGTTTTCGCTATGAATTTCAAGCTGAATAAAAAATAATGAAAGTGTAATTAAAATTTTATTCATAATAATGTAGAAAGTAGGTTAATTGTATTATTAATAATATTTATAATTAAATATCATTTATTATTATATTATATAGGTATTGCTTATAAAATCAAAATGTATATATTAATCATATATTTAATTTAATAATCAAATAACCAAATGACAATTTTTAATAAAACTTATATAGTTCTTTTATCTTTTTTAATTTTACTTTTTTCTAAATCTATTTATGCATCTTACTTTCCTGAAATGGATTTATGGACAAAAGCATCTCCTGAAAATCAAAATATATCTTCTAAAAAAATAAATAGATTGTTAGATTTATCATTTACAGACAGTGCTACTCAAGCTGTAGTAGTAATTAAAGATGGAAAAATTATTTCTGAAAGATATGCTGATGGATACAATGAATATTCTTATGGAACATCATGGTCTATGGCAAAAAGCTATTATGCAGCTTTAATAGGTATTTCAATTGATAAAGGTGAAATTAATAGTTTAGATGACAAAGTTTCTATGTATTTAGATTATTTTAACGATGAAAGGTCTTCAATCACACTAAGAGATTTGCTTAACATGTCTAGCGGTCTTGATTTTCCAAGTCATGAGCACGAAAAAATGTTTTTCCAAACAGATCATCTTGAATACGCAAAAAGTGTAGGCGTCGAAAAAAATGCAGGGATAAAATTTGAATACAATAATGTTAATTCTATGCTTTTAGGAGATATTCTTTTTCAAGCTACTGGGAAAAAAGCTGATAAATTATTAGAAGAAAGATTGCTCGAACCCATTGGGATAACAAACTATAGACTATGGAAAGATGAAAATGGCAATGTGATGACATACTGTTGTGTTGATATGTCAGCAAGAGATTATTCAAAGATTGGCCTATTGTTTGCTAGAGGTGGTAATTGGGATGGAAGCCAAATTATTTCACAAGAATTTATTGATGAAACTTTTCAAACCGTATGGCAGACACCAAGCAGGAATGGACATAAAAGATACTATTCATTACATTGGTGGGTCTCTAATTATGAAGAAGATTCTAAAATCTTTAATACTAGCGGTAAATTTGGACAATTTACATTTGTAGATAGAGAAAACGACATAGTTATTACTAGAATAAGTAAATACACACAAGATGATTTTGGATCAACTCAAAAATGGGGGATTATGAAATACCTCAAATGGGCTGGTGTTGAAAATGCTATTAAAATCGGAAGGGCTTTATTAGAAGTTGGTTCAATTGAAACAGGGTCTGATATTATTACGCCTTTTACAGATGCAGAAGGTGAATCAAAAGAGTTTTATATAAAATATCAAGAAATTATTGAAGCAATTGCGGATCTTAGTCGTGATTAATGCCTAACTCTTTAGCTTTTTTTAAATAGCTACTCATATCTTTTTTCCATTCTTCAAGGTAATAACCATCATTACCATGCTTATTTAAATATCTTAAAAATACTCTACCATCTTCATCTTTATAGCCTGGTTTAAAAGGTTTTCCTGTTAATTTATTAGGTCTTTTGAATTGATCATCCATTATGTCCAAACAAATAAAATCATAGGAACTGCCACAAGAATAATTAAAAGATCTAAGGGTAGGCCCATTCTCCAATAATCAGTAAATTTATAGTTTCCTGGCCCCATTACAACAGTATTACATTGATGACCTATAGGTGTTAAGAATGCGGAGCTTGCTCCAATGGCAACAACCATCAAAAAAGCATTTGGATCATAATTAAGTTGCATAGCAATCCCGTAAGATATAGGAGCCATAATAACTGCCGTAGCAGCATTATTAATAATATCTGTTATCCCCATGGTAACTATTAAAATAATTATTAAAATCCATGCCGGATGGAGATCAGATGTATAAAGAGAAATATTTTGAGCAATTAAATCACTTAAACCAGTGTTTACCATTGCCATTCCAATTGGAATCATTGCTGCTAACATAACTACAATTGGCCAATCAATATCTCGATAAAAATTACTATCTAATATTTTAATTCTTGCAAAACATAAGACACATAATAAAAACGCAGTTGTTGGTGACAAGTAATCAAAAGAAACTAATAAAATTGAACCAATAAATAAAATTAAACCTTTGAGCAATCTACTTCTGCTTGGAATAGTCTGAAGATCTCTCTGTCTTATTGGCATTAATCCCAAATGATTAATTTTATTAGCAACATCCTCTTCATCAAGATCTCTTACACCCAGCAGCAAAACATCTCCTGCTTTAAAAGTTTCTCTAGTTAATCTAGTTCGATATTTTGATCCCTTCCTCCATAATCCTAATAGATTTAGCTCTTCAAATGCCAACTTAAGAAAAAATTCATATTTTCTTCCAATTAATCTTGAACCAGGCGTAATCATAACTTCAATTTCTTCAAGATCAGCCTCATTAAATGAATGCAACTCTTTAGGAATTGAAAAATTAAAAAGATTTAAGATATCTCCAATGTCATCTGGAGGGCTTTTGATAACTAAAATCTGCCCTTGTTTTATACGCATATTATTTTGTACTTTTTTAACAGAACCGGTTTCAGAAACAATACCAAGAATTTCTACATCTTCACCGGCTTGTTTTTTAAATTTATAAAGCGTTAAACCAATAGCAGAACTACCTTCATTAACCATAACCTCAAATAAGTAGCCTTCAAGATTAATTAAAGGTCTATCATTTGACTTTTCTCGCAAAAAAATTAATTTTTTTCCAATGAATGAAATAAAAAGTATTCCCATAACTGTAATAACAATACCCACATATGAGAAGTCAAAGAAATTGAAACCGGCTCCAGTTTCATTTTCTAAGAAATCTGAAATAATTATGTTAGGAGGTGTTCCAATAAGTGTATTCATTCCACCTAAAATACAGGCAAAAGCTAATGGCATTAAGAATTTTGAAGGATGCCAATCCATTTTTTGGCAAACGCTCAATGTTAAAGGCAAGAGAATTGCTAGCGCACCTATATTATTTATAAAAGAAGATAAGGTAGCTGCAATCAACATTAAGATGATCAAAAATTGAATTTCAGTAAATGTTCTAATGCCTAGTAGCTTGCCTGATAATGCAGACAATCCTGCATTTTTAAGACCTTGACTAATAATTAAAACGAGAGCTACAGTCATTACAGCTGGATTAGCAAATCCTTCTAGAGCGTCTCTTGGGTCAATTATTTCAAGATTATAAAAAGAGCTAATTGAAACTAATACAACAAGGGCGCCAACCGCTAAGGCATCATACCTATATTTTCCCCATATAAATAATCCTAATAAAATTATTATTGTTGAAGATAAAATTATTTGTTCGATCATTTATCACTAATTTTTTGGCATTGATTCAACATAAAGAGATGTTGAGGGATATGCAAATTCAGAACCATTTTCTTTAACAATAGCCATTATTTTGAAAATCAATGTTTCCTTTAGTTTATTAAATGGTGCAAAACCCATTTTAGGAGCATAAGCTACTATCAATATATCTATAGAACTAGCTCCCAACTCAACCACTCTAACTACAGGATCAAAATCACCATCACATAAAAAGCTTTCATCATCGATAATATATTGTTTTATTTGATTTCTAATAGATTCTAATTGCTTAACTGATGTTGAATAAATAAGATTTATTCTCCAATTTATTCTTCTATTATTCATTTCGCCATGATTAATAACCTTTACATCTGAAAGATCTTTATTAGGTATTGTCATTGGCGCTGAATCAAAAGTTCTAATGACGGTAGATCTAAAACCAATGGTTTCAACAATGCCATGAAGTTGACCAGATACTTCAATTCTATCTCCTGGTTGGAACCTATGCTCACCAATAATAAGTATTCCAGCAATTAAATTTTTAAAAAAGTCTTGTGCGCCAAGAGCAACAGCTACAGAGAATAATCCTAATCCAGCAACCAGTGGGCCAATTTGTATTCCAAAAATGTCTAGTATTATTGCTAGACCAATAACCCAAACAACGAATTTTAATGCTCTTTCAAGCCACATTTGCATAGAAGCAGTCAGCCATGAGCTTGTTGCCAACGCTTCAAAAATTGGTTTTATACTTCCAGCTAAGGCACTAAAAATTGTAAATATAACAAAAGATTTAACTATGTTTGTTGCGATGTCACCGATTAAGCCAGTTAGAGGAAGAATAAGGGTACAAATATATATAGCTATCGTTATAGGTATAAGACCAACAGGCCTTCTTAGAGCATCAAGAATTTCATCATCAACTTTTGAGTCAGTTCTATCAGCAAGTCTTGAAAGCGAATTGAGGATAACTGAAATAATAAACCCTCTGCATAAGAGTGCTATCAATATTACTAGCAGAGAAGAAATTATTGACCCGAGATCTATGCCAAAAAAACCTCTATTCCAAACATCATTAATTAAGCTTAAAAAATTTTCCATATTTAACCAATCTTTCCTATTTTATGTTTATTTATACCATTAAAGCAAAAAACCAAAGATTATTTACTGACATTATCTTTAATAAAATATGGTAAATAAATAAGATAAAACATTGCTATAGCAAGGGGTGCAGTTTGTAATAGATGAAATGGAGGATCAAGCATACCATCCATCAAAGATGCGCCAGCTGGCTTTGCCATCAAATACCAGAAGTTTGCTGGCGCACCTAACAAAAGGTTGAGTAAATATACGATTGGTAACAATATAAATAATGTTATTCCTACAACTTTAAGGATATCTTTTGCATAAGGCCTATTTCCTAAACTAACTGTAGCAAACATTATTCCAACCACAATCATTCCATGACCCACCATAAAGAATATGTAATCTAAATCATGATAGGGTATATCAGGAGTTAATATTGCCATTGTTGCGCCAGCTAAACCCCAAAAAAATGCACATAGATATAGAATTCTAGGCCCGCCCAAGAAAAACCATACTAAAAATATTTCAGACAAATCACACATATGAAGCGGAACAGTTTCTCTCCAATCATATGGATTTGTTAACAAGTAGAGATCTTTATAAGGTGAAATAATGACATGTGCCGCAATGATACAGGCCATAACTTTTTTCATTAACGATTTTTGTTGTTCTGATTTATTTTTATAAAATTTAGGTAAAAATATTGAAACAATAATAATTATAGCGATCGTAATCAGGTGAACAGTTCCAAAAAGTTGAAATGGTGTACCAAACATATTATTAATCCCTTTTATTTAATTTTCTCAGAATTGGATTATATTATTAATTTATTTACTTTAGAAATTATCTAGAAGTATTTGCTCTGTTAGTATTGATGGCAAAATAAGTGGTTTTTCCATATTTGGCTTCCAATATATATATAAAGGCACACCATTTCTTCCATAAAGCTCTAGTGTTTGAAGAATTTCATCGTCCTTATTTGTCCAATCTGCAACGATATATCGTATATTATTATCTTTTAAATAATCTTTAATTTTTGGTCTTGAAAGGGCAATCTTGTCATTAGCTTGGCAAGTAATACACCATGCTGCAGTAAAATTAATTAAGTAGGCTTGATTTTCGTTTCTTAATTTTTCTTCAATCCCCAATTCCCATTTTGTATTTTGTGCATACCTTGAATCCGATAAGGTTGCGTCATTTGGATTATTATTAGATATTATTTGATAACTTTCGTAAACAATAGTAATTAAAATTAAAATCCAAGATATTAACCTTAAAGACTTACTTTTTAATTTGATTATTATCCATAATAATGACGCAATTATGAGCATCGTTAACAGAAGACCAATCAATAAATCAGTATTTGTTTGTAAGCTAAAGACCCATATTAACCATAATGATGTTGCAAACATTGGGAATGCAAAGAATTCTTTTAAGGTAACCATCCACTGACCTGGTTTTGGTAAAGACTTTATCAAGCCTGGATAGATTGAAAGAATTAAATATGGAAGTGCAAAACCCAGACCAAGGGATGCAAATATTGGCAAGGTAGTATTTGAAGGTTGTATTAATGCATATCCAAGTGCAGCACCCATAAATGGAGCCGTGCAGGGAGATGCAACAATAACAGCAAGGACTCCCGTTAAAAACGATCCACTCAAAGAGTTTGACCCAACGCCGCCTAATTTAGTTAGTGATGATCCTATGTTTATATCAGTTAATAAGATAACTCCAATTAAGAACATCAATATACTCAATAGCCCAACAATAATTGGCGATTGGAGTTGAAAACCCCAACCCAAATATGTTCCAGCTTCTTTTAAAAATACTAGCAGAAGACCGATTGTTAAAAATGAGATCATAACGCCAAAACAAAAAGATAACGCATGTTGCCTTATTTTTAATTTTGATTCATTGCCGATAGATATAAAACTTAAAATTTTTAATGAAATTATAGGAAATACACAGGGCATTAAATTAAGAATTATTCCTCCCAAGAAAGCAAAAATTATTGCTTGAATAAATGTAATTGATGAATTATTTGATTTACTATCTTTAAGATCTGAATCTATTAAATAAGTTTCTTGATTAACAGATAAAACACCATCAATAGTTTTTTCTATTTTACTATTAGGATTTATTGGTACTTTTAAGAGCCAATTATTATCTTCTTTAATTAAGTTTTGAGCTTCAGCATGCGAAACAATATCTTGATTTTCAATATAGAAGTAAACGTTATTTATATTTTTATTGTATGAAAACCTAATCTCTAAAAAATTTTCATTTTTACTTATTAAAGTTGGAAGTGTTACGCTTGGAACACGACTTAACCACTCATTAAATTCTGGGGTCGTGCTAATTTCCCTAAGATTTGTTTTAATTAGTGCTTTCTCGGGAACACAAATGTCATCACAGATCAAGAAATCTACATCAGCCTCTATTTTATGACCTAAATACGAATCTTCTACCGTATTATTATTAGGCGTTAATATGAATGGAAATATTACAAAATCTTTATAACCATAGGTCATTAAAGGCGGATAAGGGATTAGTTCAGGAGAAGGCCATAAAACATCACTTATTTCAGAGGTACTTTCTCCATAAGACCATTTTACTTTTAGCGGCCCTCCAGAATCACCTGGATTTTTCCAGTATGTATGCCAATTTTCTTGCATATCCATTTTTATTCCGATAACTAAATTGTTATCTATTATTGGACCTTTAACCAAAGAAACTTGAGCATGGCCTGTTTCTACTGGATTCGCATATATTTCAATAGATAATGCTAGCAATAAGAATAGTTTTAAATATTTCATTTTCTTATATTTTTATAAAGACATCTGGGGTGCATTATGCACCCCAATCACCACTTTGTGGAGTTTTATTTATTTGAGATTCTTTTTGGTGATTTAATCTCAATCATTCTTGATTTTTTTTCATCAGGAATAATTTTTTCCAAACTTACAGTCAATAAACCGTTCACAAGCTCAGCACCTTGAACAATTACATCTTCTGATAAAGTGAATTGTTGTTTAAATGCTCTTTGAGCAATTCCTTGATAAACAACCTTATTTTCACCATTAATAACTTCAGTTTTTGGTCCATCATAGCTAACTGATAAAACACCATCAGCTAGTTCAATTTGGATATCTTCTTTAGATAGACCAGCAACAGCAATTTCAATTGCAAAATGGTTACCATCTTTACTTATGTTATATGGTGGATAGCTTGATGATCGCTCGTTAGACTCTGAGAGTCTTTGCAATCTATCAAACAAAGGTTCAAACCCTAATACACGAGTTGTGAAAAATGGATCAGTAAAATTAAGTATCATAATAGTCCTCCTTAAAAGCGACTTTATTTAATTGTGTATCTTAAAAAGCATACACTTGTTAATGCAGTAATCCTTTATGGCATTACTATCAATTAATATCTATAGTCGTTTTTATATTTTTCAACCTTTGTTAAAATAAATTGATAAGATAAGTTTATCTAAGAACTTTTTATAAATATAAATGTCAAAAATAATATGAATATAAAATTATCTTTTTTAATATGTTTTTTAGTAGCATCTGATTTTATATATGCCAAAAATACAATAGATGATGTAGAAATTGGACAAATTTGGTCATTAGAAACAAGAAGCAATAAATTATCAGTTGGCAATAGTAAGGTTTTATATTTTTTTTCTAATGACGCTTACAATACATATCAAGCCAGAAGATTCTCTGATTGGGATCAGTTTTCTGTGATTGATGCTAAAAATTTAGTTAGACTAAATACAGGAGATAAGATTGAGATTTTGAAATCAAAACATCACGAAAAAATATTTGAAGTAAAGCTTTTAGATGGATTCGAAAAAAATAGAATATATTTCACAATTAAAGAAGATCTTTTAAATGATTTTAAATTAATGGGACAAAAAAATGAACAATAAAAAATATTTACCAATTTTATTAACGATCTTTATATCTTCATGTATTAATACTTCGCTTGCTCCTGATGTTGTTAATAGATCTGATGCGCAAAAAGAACAATATGTAGTTTTTGGAACTATTTCAGACGTTACTAAGGTTACTATTGAAGGTGATAGAGAGGTTGGAGCCGCTGCTGGTCTCGCAATTGGGGGAGTTGTCGGAAAAAATGCTACTGATTCAGAGGTTGAATCCGATATAGCCTCGGTTGTTGGCGGATTAATTGGTTCTAAAATTGGATCTGAAATAGGGTCTTCCGCTACAAAGAAGGATGGAGTTGAGTTATTAATCGAAACAGACAAAGGAAGATTTGTATCAATAATTCAAGAGGTTAGTGACTTTGTATATACAAAAGGACAAAGAGTTAGGATCGTTAAAAGAAATGGTAAATCCAGAGTAATCCCTTTTGAATAATGTCAGAGGATCTTCATAACCTCATTTACAACAAAGCTCTTGATTTAATATCTAGACGCGAGCATTCACAAAAAGAAATAAAAAACAAGCTCCACATTAGATATGAAGATACTGAACTAATAGAATCCGTTATAAATAAATTAATATCTAATAATTTAGTAAATAATCATAGATTTGCAGAGTTATATGTATTAAATAGAAAAAGAAAAGGTTTTGGACCAAAGAAAATTTTTTATGAACTTCTTGATAAAGGCATTAATGATTCGATCTCTAATAAGATAATAGCTAATGAAGAAGATTGGGAAAGTGTGGCTATAAAAATTTTTAATAAAAAATTTAAAGATGGGCCTTCGAGCGATATTAAAACAAAGAATAAGCAAAAAGCATTTCTTCAAAATAGAGGGTTTAGTTTTAAAGAAATTGAATCAGTTTTTGCTAATGACATGTTATGATTCCTTGCTATGTCTTATGAGGTTTTAGCAAGAAAATACAGACCCATTAACTTTGATGAGGTTGTTGGACAAGACCACGTGGTAAAAGCTTTGATTAATAGTATTGATCAAGAAAAAATTCATCAAGCATATATCTTTTCAGGTACAAGAGGGGTAGGCAAGACAACAATTGCTAGAATCCTAGCAAAATGCTTGAACTGTGATAGCAGCCCTAAACCGACCTCAAAACCTTGTAATAAGTGTTCAAATACAAAGGAGATTACCGCTGGAAGGAGTGTTGATTTCTTAGAAATTGATGCTGCATCAAACACACAGGTTGAGAAGATCAGAGAATTAATTGAAACTGTTGAATACAAGCCAGCAAAAGGACGATTTAAAATTTATCTTATTGATGAAGTTCATATGCTATCTACAGCAAGCTTTAATGCTCTTCTTAAAACATTAGAAGAACCACCCCCACATGTCATATTCATATTTGCAACTACTAATCCTGAAAAAATTCCTAAGACTGTTCAATCAAGATGCTTGCAGCTTAATTTAAAAACAGTTAATGAAGAATTACTATCCATTCATTTAAAAAAAGTTTTAGATAGTGAAGGCATTAGTTTTGATGAGGAAAGCATAAATTTAATTTCAAACTCTGCTAGCGGTTCTGTTAGGGATGCTCTTACACTGCTTGATCAAGCTATAGCTCATGGTAATGGGTTGTTAAATCAGGAGGATGTTAAAAATTTATTAGGAACAATTGATGATTCTTTATTATATGATTTAATTAAATCAGTTATAGATGGAAATGGAAAAGAAGTCTTCGATATACTTCATAATATTGAAGAACTTAATCCAGAATATGATGTAATTTTAAGAGATATTATTTCAATATTACATAAAATCTCTCTTCAACAAATTGTTGAAGGACACGATTCAGATTCTATAATTGAACTCGCTTCATTAGTTGATAAAGAATTCTGTCAATTGTTATATGAGATAGCATTAAATGCATACTCAAAATTTTCTGTTCATCCAAGCCCTAAAGAAGCACTAGAAATCTGCTTGTTAAGAATGTTGACCTTTAATCCTTTGCAAAAACTTACTGACAATAATGAAGTTCAGAAAGAGAACGAAATAGAAAAAAAAAATTTAAATAAAAGTGAAAAAAACCTTTCTGAAAGAGTAGTAAATAAAAATCAATCAGAAAAAAAGCCGATCTTAACCTCTAATAACGAATGGATTATTTTTTTTAATTCATTAGAAATGAGTCCTTTTACAAGAAATTATTTTGGCAATATGTCTTTTAATTCTTTTAAAGACAATAATTTAATACTTAATGTTGATCCTAAGATTAGCGATATACCTGAAAATATATTTTTAGAATTTAAATCTATTGTAAGAGATGCGCTATCTGAAGAAATAAAAATATCAACAATAATTAGTGATGTGATTGATTCTCCTTTGAGTAAAAAGGCTAACGAAGAAACAAAGAAACAAGAAGAAGCAAATTTATCTATAAATGATGATATTGATATTCAAAATTTTATTAAGAAATTTGATGGAAAGATTAAATCAAATACTATAAAACCTAGTGAATAAAATGAATAAAGATTTGGTTATAGAATTAATTAATGCCTTAACTATTCTTCCCGGTGTTGGCAAGAAATCAGCACAAAGAATGGCTTTATATCTTCTTGATCGTAACAAGGATGGTGCAAGTATCTTAGCTAATACACTTACGGAAGCTATTCAAAATATACAAAGATGTGAATCATGCAGAATGTTAACTTCAAAACGCTTATGTAATATTTGCTCAGATCAATCAAGAATTGCTAATAGTATTTGTGTAGTTGAAAGCCCATCAGATGTCTTAGCAATTGAATCAACAGGAGGTTTTAAAGGATCATATTTTGTGCTTCTAGGGAGACTTTCACCAATTGATGGTGTAGGGCCTAAGGAGCTGGGGATAAATGATTTATTAAAAAGAATAGATGATAATAAAATTAAAGAAGTGATATTAGCTACAAGCAGCACAGTTGAAGGAGATGCGACAGCTATATATATCAAAGAACATGTTAAAAATGCTAAAGTTTCTAGGATTTCATATGGTATTCCCATAGGAGGAGAGTTAGAGTATGTTGATGGTACAACTATTGCACGTGCTATAGAAGGGAGGGTTGAAATAAATGACTATTAAGTCTGATAAGTGGATTCAAAGGATGTCAAAAAAGCATGACATGATAAAGCCTTTTTCGTCCAATCAAATTAGGGTTGATGACGAAGGCAATAAGTTAATTTCGTATGGTGTATCAAGTTATGGATATGATGTGAGATGCTCTAGCGAATTCAAAGTATTTACAAATATCCATTCAGCAATTGTAGATCCAAAATCATTTGATGAAAAAAGTTTCGTAGATATTAATTCAGATATATGCGTAATACCACCAAATTCTTTTGCATTAGCTCGAACGGTTGAATATTTTAAAATTCCTAGAAACGTGCTAACCATTTGTCTAGGTAAATCTACATACGCGAGGTGTGGAATTATAGTTAATGTTACTCCGTTAGAGCCTGAGTGGGAGGGGCATGTTACTTTAGAATTTTCAAATACTACAAATTTACCTGCAAAAATTTATGCTGGTGAAGGTGTTGCACAGATGTTATTTTTTGAGTCTGATGAAATTTGTGAAACTAGTTATAAAGATAGAGGAGGGAAATACCAAGGACAAACTGGGGTGACATTACCCAAAACTTAATATTTCTAATAACTCTAAGGTATTTGTTCTATCAGGATTTTTGTCAATTATTTTTACAAACATAAAATCTAACTCTTCGGCTAAATAATACTTAACTGTTCTATTGCTTTCGTTTCTATATCTTTCCAAGACTAAACAGTTATATTGTTCATTGTTTACAATACATTTTTCTTTATTTAATACTCTAAAATTATATTTTTTATAATCGCCATTTTTAATATCTAGAATATTAAACTCAAACTTTTCAAAACCTTTTTTCATCAATATTCTAATCACTATTTGAGCATTTAAAGGATCAAATACTTCATCTAGTCGAACAAAATCAGAACTCCAAACAGTTTCTCCTGTAGATTCTATAATGTTTTTTTCTTTATTAAAATTAATAAACTGATCCCTCTTTAAAAATTTTGGCCTAATTTTAATATCATATGTTTTTGGAATTAATTGATCGCCATTAATTTCAAATTTAGATAAAAAAAACATGCTTGCAAAGAGATTTGATGCTTTAAATTGCATTTCATATTCATTATTGATTCGTTTGAACTCCCTTATTCCAGTTATTGAAATCTCTTTAGAGTCAAATTTATATTTAGCCTCATATTCAGGCAACTCATTTGCATGAATGACAATTGACAGCATTGATATAAATAAGAATCTATACATTCATCTCAACAAAAAAACGTGATTGAAGATAATCATCTCGTTCTTTATATATAACTTTATTGTTTTTATCTAGATAAATATTATCTAAACACATTTCTTTTATTACCTTTGGAAGTAAATGATGTTCAATTGTATGTATTCTTTTAATTAGTTGATCCAATCTTTTATCACTTCCAATCTCGATAGATGCTTGAGCTATTAATGGTCCGGCATCTAATTGGGGAGTTACAAAATGAATTGATATCCCATGTCTTTTATCATTATTTTTAAGAACCTGCTCATGTGTATTTAGTCCAGGATACAATGGAAGCAGAGAAGGGTGGAGGTTTATCATTTTATTTGCAAACCTATTTATTATTTTTTTTCCAAGTATTCTCATAAAACCTGCTAAAACTATAAGATCTGGTTTTAATTCACTTAAATAATTTTCAAGTTCATCATCAAATTTAATTCTACTATCAAAATCTTTATGATTAATTATTTTAGTTTTGATATTAAACTTATTAGATCTTTCAATCCCATAAGCATCTGGGTTATTGGAAATAACGTTCACAATTTCTCCATTAATATACCCTGAATTACACGCATTAATAATTGCTTCTAGATTTGATCCATTACCAGAGATTAAGATAATTATTCTTTTCATTGATAGTTAAAATTTATATGAATAGTACAGAATCTTTCTTATGCTTTTTCTTCACTTCTCCAATAATGAAGTTTTTATATGACATCGAAGATATTTTATCGGATATTTCTTCTGCATGAATGTCTTCAACAAAAATGACCATTCCAATTCCGCAATTAAATATTCTATACATATCCATCATTGGAATATCACCTTCATTCATAATCCATTGAAAAATACTCGGAATTTCCCAAGAATTAGATCTAATCTCAATACATAAATCCTCCGGAATAGATCTTGGTAGGTTTTCTAATAGGCCTCCGCCAGTAATATGTGATATAGAATTAATTTTGAACTCATCTATTAGATTTAAAATTAATTTTGGATATAAAATTGTAGGTCTTAAAAGCTCCTCAGCAATTACTGATTTTTCATCATTAGTTATTTTAGATTCATTAAGTATCTTTCTTATTAATGAGAATCCATTTGAGTGAGGACCGCTCGATTCTATTCCTATAAGTACATTACCTTCACTTACGCTTTTTGTTTCTATGATTTTATCTTCATCAACACAACCAACTGAAAATCCAGCTAAATCAAAATTATCATCAATATAATGACCAGGCATTTCTGCAGTTTCTCCACCTAACAAAGCACACCCAGATTCAATACAGGCATCTGATATGCTTTTTATAACTTGCGAAGCTTCATCTATATTTAATTTTGATGATGCATAATAGTCCAAAAAAAATAAAGGCTTTGCTCCAGAAACTATCAAATCATTTACACACATAGCTACAAGATCTTGCCCAATACCTGAAAGGTTTTTATATTTTTGAGCTAAAGCAACCTTTGTCCCAACACCATCAGTGCATGCTACTAAAATTGGATTTGTAAATTCATCACCAAGTTTATACATTCCAGCAAATCCACCAATATTATTTAAGACATTTCTAGTATGAGATGCTGATACGTCTTTCTTTATTTTTTTGATTAGACTATCACCAGCATCTATATCAACCCCTGCAGATTTATAAGGATCATTTTCTATAATTTCTTTTGTCATTTAAAATACCTATTATGATGATAGAAAGCCTAAGATTTATTAAACATAGTATATTTTGCTTTATTATCTTTTCCAATACATCCTTTGGAAAGGACTTTGATGAACTTTTTATAATTTATGAACCTATTGAAAGTACATCAAAAATTGAGCAATCAATAAACAATTCATTTAATACTATGATTTATAGATTGAGTGGAAATCCTTCTCCATCAAATATATGGAAGATAATAAATGCTGGCAATTCAAGAAAAGATTTTATCAGCAGCTACTCTGTAAAGAATTTAGATAATAATAATTATTTACAAGTTCAATTCGATAAAGACCTTCTTATTAAAAAATTTAATGAATTATCAATTCCAGCTCTTGGTAATTCAAGACCAGTAATTTTATTTTTAATAAATATTGATTCGGGAACAGAAAAGCCATACCTGCTAAGAGAATCAGAGTCTAAATTAGAGCTAGACTCAATAGTAAAGAGTTCTCTAATGAATTTATCTAACTCTAGAGGTATCTTCTTGGAGCTTCCAGAGCTAGATCTAGAAGACATGAACTCAGTTTTAAAATATCCAAATTTAATTAATACTAATAATTTAGCAAAATCTCAACATGATTCAACTAAGGTAGTTGAAATTAATATTGCTAAAATAGGGCTTAATGAATGGTCTGTATATGGTGATATAAATTTTGAATATCAAGGCAATAATTTTAATGAACAATTCTTAAAAACGTTCAATAGTTTTCTTATTGAAGAGATAAATAAACTTTTAAAAATAAATCTTATAGATACTTCAAAAGAGACATCAATAAGTTTATCTTTAGCAAATATAGATGATTATGATGACTATATTTCCTCAAGAGATTTTATAGAAGGAATGGTAGCTACAAAAAATATAAATATTTCAACCTTTGAATCAAATATAATCTTATATGAGGCATCTATATATGGGAGTTTTAAAACATTTGTAAGCGGAATCAATGAAAGTAGTTTTGTAAGAATTACTGACGTATCGTTTGAAAATAAAACCCTTAAACTAGATTATCTTAAATGAGCAAATATTTTATTTTTATACCAAACCTTCTTTCATTTATAAGAATTGGTTTGGTATATCCAATTTTAAATAATATATATTTAGGCAATTTTGAAGTTAGTATTGCTTTTTTTATAATTGCAGCTATTACAGATGCATTAGACGGATTCATTGCAAGAAAGATGAGCTGGCAAACTCAGCTTGGAAAAATACTTGATCCAGTTGCTGATAAATTACTACTATCAGGTACTATATTTATTCTTTGGCTAAATGAACTAATACCTTTCTATATTTTTTTTATATTTATCGGTAGAGATATAATAATTCTTTTGGGAGCATCAATTAAAATGACTTTAATACAGTCCGACACTCCTATGCCAAATCTTTTGGGTAAAACTACGACCATTCTTCAGTTAATCTATATAGCAATTATATTTTTTAAAAAAATTCTTACTCTTGATTTTTCTATATTAATTCTAGATATATTTATTATTATAATCACTATCTTAAGCTTAATTGTATATACATATAACTGGTTAAAAGACATTAAGATTTACCACAATGAGTAAAACAAGACAGCTAACTTTTCCATGGAATAAGCCAAGTAAGGCTAGATTTAATCACTTCTTCTTTGAAGATGCTAACTTTGCAGCTAAAGATGCTCTATATGGCGAAGATGATTTATTTATTTATGGGCTAAATGGAACTGGAAAATCGTTTTTATTACAGTCTCTATGCAATCTTTATTCTGATAGAGATAAAACATCTTTATATATTCCAATTAGAGAAGTAAAAAATCTTGGATCAAATTTTTTAGAGTCCTTAGAGAGCTTTGATTTAATATGTATAGACGATATTGATTTTATTCTTGATGATAGTGATTGGGAATTGTCACTTTTTAATTTAATAAATAATTCTCTGATATCAAATTGTAGACTCATTTTTTCTTCGCATTTAAACCCTTCTGATATTAATTTTCAATTAAAGGATTTGATATCTAGGCTGAAAAAAACAGATCATATAGAAATATTTCCTGTTAGCATAAATAAACTTAGTGATGCCTTAAGGTTTGTTTCAAATATAAGATCAATAAAACTAGGTGATAATGAAATCAAATACATTTTGACACACTCAAAAAGAAACATGTCAGACCTAGTTAGTGTTTTAAATAAACTAGATGAATTATCAATACAACTTAAAAGAAAAATTACTATTCCTTTAATAAAGCAAGTTATTTAGTTGTAAGATACTCACATTCAAAACAATAGACAGCAACATTTATCTTTTTATCAGGATTAATAAACCCATAATGAGTATCTAGAAACTTCATTAAAATCTGTCCCTGGTTATTAAGATCTATTTGTGCATCAAGATTTTTAAGAAGTTCTGAAATAAAAATATCTAAAGGATCCATTTCTTTTGAATATGAAATAGTTTTAAAGTCATCTATACCAGCAATATTTGCAGCTGATTCAATAGCATCATTTAAGTCACCAATTTTGTCTACCAGCCCGAGTTGAAGGGCTTTTTCACCAGACCATATTCTTCCACCAGCGACAGATAAAATCTCCTTGTATGAAAGTTTTCTATTTTCTGCTACTTTGGTAACGAATTTTTCATATGTATTATCAATACTAGCTTGAATTGAATTAGTTACATAATCAGGCATTGGAAGTCTCTCATCCCATTCACCTGCTTTTGTTGAACTAGTGCCATCAACTTGGATGCCAGCCCATTCATATATACCATCTAGAGTAGGAACAATTCCATATACTCCAATAGACCCTGTTAATGTTTCAGGTTTTGCCCATATTTCATCAGAATGAGTAGTTACCCACACCCCACCTGAAGCAGCTATATCACCCATAGATGCAATAATAGGTCTTCCTGATGATTTAAATTCATTTAGAGCATTTGTTATTAACTCACTTGCCCAAACGTCACCACCTGGACTATTAACCCTTAAAACCAAAGCTTTTACGGAATCATCTTTTATAGCATTTCTAATATTTTTTACGATTGTATCTGAGCCAGCTACATTAAATGATGCCTCACCGGTAACTATTGTTCCTTCAACATTAACGATTGCAATCAAGTTATTTGATTCGCTTTTTATTTCTTCTATAGTAGAAAGATAATCATAAATTGAAATTGAATCAGGAAGTTCATTTGGATTATCATCCATATTTGGAAATTCCTTATACATCCAAGCTCTTAAATCTTCTCTTGTGACTACCATGTCAACCAAACCTAAATTAAGAGCAATCTGTGCAGGTTCAGGAGTCTCTATACTAAGATCCCAAAGTGAATCACCATAATTTTGTATAGTTCCTTCTGGTAAATTTCTTCCATCTTCCATCATTGCTGTCATTTTCAACCATAACGGATTAGCAAATTCATTCCATGCTAGCTTATCTTCTTCGGACATTGAATTTCGAGTATAAGGCTCAGGACCACTTTTAAAATCTCCAGCAACAAAAATATGGTAATTAAGATTTATATTTTCATATAAATCTTTATAAAATTCTCTTTTTCTTGAAAACCCAAAAGCAGAAACACTTCCATATTCGTTAACCATTATAGTATTAGCTTGAGAGCTAATTAAATATGCATTGTTTCCAAAGTTTTCTGCATATGCAATGACTCTTTTGCCACTATCTCTGATATTTTTTACAGCATTAGCAATTTCAAATGCAGAAGAAAAAACCATACCAAGTTCAGAAACATTGATATATACAGCAGAAAGAGAATCATCCTTTGCTGCATTATTTAAAACAGATAAAAGATCTTCAAGCTCATGCTGTTCAACATCGCCCCCGCCAAGAAGCAAAGAATCAAAAGATGGTGTACCTATTACCTCAGAGTCAACTACAACACCTATGGGTTTGAACCATAAGATTTTATCTTGTTTATCTATTCCTTCTTCGGAAGAAAACATTGAACCAATTCCACCAAGTATGGAAAATGTAACGATAATTAACAATAATGCTGTAAATGTATTAAGTACTATTTTTCTTGATAAGGTTAAAAACCTGTCTGCTTTAGACCATAATGATTGAGGTTTGCTCATAATTTTCTCCAAAAAGACTGTGATAATAAGTTATTAATATGACCATGTAAATCTTTATTAGTTCATGTTCTTAATTGATTTAGGGCCATACATAATATGAATAAATAAAAAACATGTCCAAACTAATTCTAAAATATCTAACCAATATGCATTAGTGCCAAAAACTTTTAGTGAGGCATCTAAAAAATAAATTAATAAAAAGAAGCAGAACCATTGATAAGCTCTCACCATCAGTTTATTTATAAAGTAGTAAAAAATTATTAATGGCATTATCCAAACTATAAATAATATTAATTCAATCCTTTCTTGAACAACATTTAAAAACTTGATTGTAAAAAATGATATAAATAATGCATGGGTTATGAGTTTGTACTTTTCAATATTAAGGCTAAGCATTAATTTTATTTATTAGTTTTGCTATTCGAGCACCAGATTTTTTAGCAATATCATATTCATCTCTTGTAAGGTCATTAGAAGAATTAAAGTTTTCAACATGTGTTGCACCATATGGAGTTCCTCCAGATTTAGTTTTATTTAATTCTTTAAATGAATAAGGAGCACCAGCAATAATCATTCCATGATGAAGCATATAAGTATGAAGGTTAAATAAAGTTATTTCTTGACCTCCATGCATAGATCCAGTCGAAGTAAAGGCAATGCCAGGCTTATCCTCTAATGCATTAGTTGACCAGAGATCACCCGTAGAATCTAAAAAATGTTTTAATGGTGCTGCCATAGAGCCAAAGCGTGTTGGCGACCCTATTGCAAGTCCGGCACAATTAATTAAGTCATCTTTAGAGCAATATACTTCTCCTGATTCAGGAATATCTGAAATAACCATTGCGTCATTTGGTGATATTTTAGGAACAGTTCTTAATCTTACATTTAAATTATTCTCTTCAGCACCATCTGCTATAGCATGCGCAAGATTTCTAACAGATCCAGATGCTGAATAAAACAAAATTAATAAAAAACTCTTTTCCATATTTACTTTTAAAGTATTAATTATATTATGTAGGCGATGAAGATAAAGATTATACAACTTTTCTGCTTATTCATAATCCTAAGCTGCCAAAGAAATGATATTGAAGTATTTAATGGGCCTGATACCAGCTTGGATAAACTTAATGGAAACTGGGTTGTTATTAATTATTGGGCTGACTGGTGTGCGCCATGTATAAAGGAAATACCTGAATTAAATAATTTTGCTCAAGAAAATAAAGATCTTAAGGTCTACACGTTTAATTTTGATTACCTTCAAGTAGATGATTTAGAACCAATAGCAAATAAATTTAATATAATGGTTCCATCTTTAGTTACACACCCAAGAGACATATGGGGTATTCAAACCCCACCTGCAGTACCTGCAACCTTTTTTATTAATCCTAATGGCCAATTAACACTTTCTTTATTTAGGCCTCAAACAAAGGATGATCTTAATAAAATTATTTCTGAGTTAAAGGAGACCTTCTAAAAACTTTTCTTCAATCAAAGATTCAGGATTGATTCTAGTTTTATTAAGGTATACAGTCCAGTGAAGATGTGGACCGGTTACTCTTCCACTTGAACCTACCTCACCTAATTTTTGCCCCTTTTCAATAAACTGATCATTTGTCACATCAATTTTTGAGAGATGACTGTATGAAGATAACAAACCGTACCCATGATCTAAAATTATATATTTACCTGCATAAAAAAAATCTCCTATTAGGATTACTTTCCCATATTCAGGAGCAATAATATCGGTGCCAGCAGGGGCTGCAATATCGAGAGAGAGATGTGGTGATCTTGGAGATCCGTTAATATATCTCTTTTTTCCATACCTGCTAGAAATAATACCTTCAACAGGTTTTATAAAATTTAATTCAGGCCTATAGTTCGTGGTATGAGTATTTAAAGCTTTATTTATAATTTTAAATTCTTTTGAGGCTCTTATAGAATCTTCTTCACTTAGGTTAACCATAGAGGTATTCGTTATAGTAATTCTAGATTCACCAAAATCTTTCTTATTAATATTTATAACTTGCCCATTGAATTTAATTGATTGACCCTGTTTATCAAATGGAAGTGGGATTAATGCATAACTTGACCCTTGATTTTCGATGATTAAATATGTATCTATATTTTTATTTAGCTTTAGGGGATATAACTCACCTGGATCGCCTGATAATTCAGCAATTAAATTAGCTGAAGCCAATAGAATAATAAAAACATGTAAACATTTTTTCTTAATTTTTAACATTTTTTACTTCTATATCTAAAGATCCTTTACTTAATCTTGCTTTAAGCTTTTCTCCTTTATCCGTTTCGCTTGATGATTTAAGCGCAAGACCTTTATTGTTAATAATAATCGCATAACCTCTATCTAATATTGATAGCGGGCTTAAAATCTGGATATTCTTAGAAAGCCTTTCAATAATGTTACGTTTAGATTTTAATTTTTCTTCAATACCTCTATTTAGACTTTTATAAACATTAATAACTTTTTCTTGAAGTATAGTTAGCTTAGATAGAGGACTTTTATTATTTACCATTGCTGCCATATTTTTCAGTTTATTCAATCTTTTTAACATTAAATTATTATGATTTTGACGCAGTCTTAAATCCATATTATCAAGCGTTTGTGATTTTTCTCTCAGTAATGTTAACGGGTTTTTAAGTTTTGATTTATTAAGATTTATAGACTGTCTAATATCTTCAAAAATATATTCAATACTTTTATGTAGCTTAGTATTATTGATGTTTAATTTATCACTAAGTTGATAAATAAATTCAGTTACTAATTCTGCTGAGGCTGTAGGAGTGGGAACTCTTATATCTGAAACAAAATCACATATTGTAAAATCAATCTCATGACCGACGCCAGATATTGTTGGGATGGGAAAAGAAAAAATTTCTCTAGCTAATTCTTCATTATTAAAGCACCACAAATCTTCTATCGAACCCCCACCTCTAGATAAGATAACAACATCAACTTTGTTATTACTATTTAGCTCATTAAAATTAATTACTCTATTGAGAGCTTTAATAATTGACACATGTGCATTTTCACCTTGAACACTAGCTTCACTTAGAGAAATTTGAGCACTTGGAGCTCTTCTTTGAACAGTCGAAATAATATCTTGAAATGCAGCAGTTGAAGGCGAGGTGATAATTGCGATATGTTTAGGAGAAGAGGGTATCTCCATTTTTTTATTTTTATCAAACAATCCTTCATCATCAAGTTTTTTCCTTAAAGCCTCAAATTTTTGCATTAAATTACCTGAGCCTGCCGGCTCAATACTTTTAACAATTAATTGATAATCTCCTCTAGGCGCATAAATACTAACTTGTCCTTTTAATACGCATTGGTCTCCGTTTTCAGGAGAAAAATTTAATTTGATATTCTGATTTTTAAACATTGCACATCTAATTGCCCCATCTTCATCCTTGAGAGTAAAGTACATGTGTCCTGAAGCGGGCCTAGAAAGGTTTGAAATCTCTCCTATTACAGAAACATTATTAAAGGCATTTTCTAGAATATATTTTGCCGATTTGTTTAATTCACCTACAGAGATAATTTCTTCATTCTGAATTACAATATTCTCAGTCATGATTAAAGTATAACTTTATGGAAAGTAATTTTCAGCGAACAAATTATTTTATTCTTCTTGCATTTGGAGCAATGTTAATTGGCTTTGCTCCAATATTTGTTGAATTGAGTTCACTTTCACCCTTTGCTATAGGTTTTTATAGAATGTTTTTAACGATTCCTTTTTTATTTGCCGTTAATTATGCAGTCAATAAAAGATTTAGTTTTAAAGTGAATAATAAAAGAACTATTCTATATGCAGCATTTGCATCTCTCGCATTCACTACTGACCTAACCTTATGGCACTTTAGTATGACAATTACGTCTATCTCTAATGCAACTATAATAGTTAATTCAGCTCCAATTTTTGTGGCAATTCTATCCTTTATAATATTTAAGGAAAAACTTTCAAAAGGATTTCTTCTTTCCTTTGTTATTACTTACGCAGGCATTATTGGACTTATTTATTTCTCTAATAATTACATTAATGGAAAGGTTCTTGGAGATATTTTATGTCTTGTTGCTGCTTTTTTTTATGGCATATATCTTTTAATCATTGCAAAGCTTGGAAAAGAAAATTCTTTAAATATTATCTTTTATACAACTTTTTTTTGTTGTATCTTTTCTGTAATTCCTATGGTTGTTGGAGGCGGTATTATATTTCCAACATCAAATACTGAATGGCTAAACCTAATATTACTAGCAATTTTATGTCAGCTTGGCGGTCAATACTTTATTACTCATGCCATAGGTAAAATATCTGCATCAAGTGGTTCAATTGGTTTATTAATGCAACCTATAACTGCAACGATACTTGCAGCCATTATATTTAATCAAATCCTTAATACTGCCCAAATTATATTTGTTTTTGTTGCTATGTTTGGCATATATTTAGCTAGAATCAATCTTTCAAATACACAACGCAATCAAACATAATAAACATGTTATTTTTTTTCTAATAATAGTATTATTAGCACCCTTAATTGTAAATTAAGTAGAAAAGGGTGATTAGCTCAGTTTGGTAGAGCATCTCGTTTACACCGAGAGGGTCGGCAGTTCGAACCTGTCATCACCCACCATTTAGGTTGAACTTTTATATAGAATATATATGATGCTTCCTAAAAGTGGTCCGGTAGTTAAACGGTTATAATTCCGCCCTGTCACGGCGGCGTTCGGGGTTCGATTCCCCGTCGGACCGCCATTTATATATGAATACATTAGTCATTAGCTTATTAATCCTATGTTATGCACTAGCATTGGGGATAATCTTTGCCCAGGCTCTTTTAACTGCGCCAGTAGTTTTTAAGGTTCTTGATAATCAAAATGCATCAAATTTTTTAAGAAAGATTTTTCCTAGATACTATTTATTACTATTTTTAATAACCTTGCTTGCTTTATTAATTTCATATTTATGGTTTGAAAAGTTTGATATTTATATTGCAATAATAGCTGCAAGTTTCTGTTTATTGGGGTATCTAATTATTCCTATAACAAATATTGCAAGAGACAGGGGTTGGGAGAGAATATTTAAGTGGCTTCATAATTTAAGCGTTTTCAATACATTAATAGTTATGATTATTGCGATTATTCAAATATTTAGAGTTACAACCATGTCTGTGCCTATTACTTGAATTTTTAACTTTTATTACTACTAATTAAATATGAGCAAATCAAGATCTAGGATATTTCAAACTGAAACTAAGCAGTTATTGAAGCTAATGATTCATTCTTTGTACTCAAACAAAGAAATATTTATAAGAGAGCTTGTATCAAATGCTTCAGATGCTTTAGACAAACTTCGTTTTAAGTCTGTTGAAGATAAGTCATTAGCTAAATTAACAAAAAATCTTCAGATTGACGTAAAAGTTTTTAAAGAAGAAAACAAAATTACTATATCTGATAACGGAATAGGAATGAGCGAAGATGAGGTTATAGAAAATATAGGAACAATCGCAAGATCTGGAACTGCAAGTTTTTTAGAAAATATAACTGGGGATAAGAAGAAAGATTCAAATCTTATTGGGCAATTTGGTGTAGGTTTTTATTCTGTTTTTATGGTGGCTGAAAAAGTAGAGGTTATAACAAAGTCAGCACATAATCCTGATGGCGAAGGAACCTCTTGGGAAAGTAATGGCGAAGAAAAATATAGAATTAAAACTGTTCCTAAGGATGCGCATGGAACAGAAATAGTTATTCATCTTAACGATGACAATAAAGATTTTTGTGAACCTGGAAGAGTTAAATTTCTTTTAGAAAAATATTCTCAATATATAAATTTTCCTCTTAATATAATTAATGATAACAATGAATCTACAAAAATTAATGAGGCTGAAGCTTTATGGCTTAAATCAAAAAGAACTATCAAAGACCAAGAATATATAGATTTCTATAAATTCATAAGCTTTGATCAAAATGATCCTCTTGAGTGGATACATAATAAGGTAGAAGGTAAAAATGAATATACAAATCTTTTATATATTCCTTCAAAACCACCATTTGATCTTTGGAATAGAGAATCTCCAAGAGGCCTTAAATTATATGTCCAAAGAGTATTCATTATGGATGATGCATCTAGTTTTTTACCACTTTATTTAAGATTTATAAGAGGGATACTTGATACAAATGATCTTCCCTTAAATGTTTCAAGAGAAATACTTCAGAATCACCCTATGGTTGATTCGATAAAAAAGGCAATAACAAAAAGAATTCTTGATGCTCTTAAAAAATTAAAAAAAGATTCATTTGATAAATATAAAGAATTCTGGAATCAATATGGTTTAGTCTTAAAAGAGGGTCCAGCTGAAGATATTGAAAACAAAGAGCTTATATCAGGCTTAATGATGTTTAATTCATCAAATCTTTCTAATTCCGAAGAAGTTGTAACATTTGATGACTATATTAAAAATATGAAATCAGACCAAGAACAAATTTATTTTTGTGTTGCTGATACGCATGAAGCTGCTATAAATTCACCTCATATCGAGAAATTAAAATCTAATGGAATTGAAGTTCTTCTCTTAACTGATCGCATAGATGAATGGTTGATGACAAGTATTTACGAATATAAAGGCAAGCAATTAGTTAATGTAGCAAAAGAAGAATTATCAAAAGAAACAGAAACCCCGGAATTAAATAATAAAGATAAAGATATACTAGAAAAAATAATGAAACATCTAGGTGATCGAGTTTCTGAGGTTGTAGTTAGTAAAAGATTGATTGACTCTGCATCATGTCTAATACTTCCTCAAAGTGAACCAGGAGCGCAACTAAGAAAAATTCTAGAAGCATCAGGTCAAGATTTTGGTCAATCAAAACCTATATTTGAAATTAATACTCAACACAAATTAGTTAAAAAACTAAGAAACATGAAAGGAAAACAATTTAGTTCATTTGTTGATTTTTTATATGATTATGCATTGATTGCAGAAGGAGGTTCACCTAAAGACCCTTCTAAATATTTAAGACAATTAGATAAGTATTTAATTTAAATATGAATACATCGAAAAAAGTTGTTGTTTTAGGTGGTGGTAGCTTTGGAACTGTTTTAGCAAATCTAGCTGCTTCAAGTGGTTACAAGGTTTCTTTGTGGGTTAGAGATTCTGATCAAGCACTAAGAATAAACTCTGAAGGCGCAAACAGTAGCTATCATCCAGAATTAAAATTATCTGAGAATATTCAAGCCTCTGATTCATTAGAAGAAGTAATGAATGATGCATCTATAGTTTTTATAGCAACCCCAGGTATTATTTTTGAACAAATTATAAACAGGATAAGTTCTTTAATAATTGATAATGCTTATATTGTTTCTTGCACAAAAAGCATTCTTGGAGACCCATTTAGGTCACTCTCAGATATCATTGGTAAAAAAATTAAAAACCCAATAGGAGTTTTAAGCGGACCAAATTTAGCAAAAGAAATTGCTGAAGAAAAAGTTGCTGGAACTGTGATAGCTAGCTTTGATAATGATTTAATAGATTCTGTTAAGCAAATACTTTCTTCAAAAACATTTAAGATATATTCTAGCAATGATATACAAGGAGTTGAGTTAGCTGGCGCTTTAAAAAACATATATGCAATTATTTGTGGTATGGCTGATTCACTAGGAGTGGGTGAAAATGCTATTGGTCTAATTTTAACTAGGAGCATGGCCGAGATGAGTCGTTTTGCTGTTGCTAAAGGAGCAAACCCAATTACATTCTTAGGTCTTTCAGGTATGGGAGATCTTGTAGCAACTTGTACGTCAAAACTCTCAAGAAATTACCAATTAGGTTATAACCTCGGACTAGGTATGAATCTTACAGAAGCAAAAGAAGCAATAGGTCAGGTTGCTGAGGGCATTAGGACATTGGAAGTAATAAAAAATGAATCTGTAAAATTAAACATCAAGATGCCTCTGGTAGAATCTCTTTATGATATTATTCATGTGAAATCATCACCAGAATCATTAATTAACGATTTGATTAATAATCCTCATGAAGTTGATGTAGAATTTACTTATTAGAATATGAACAAAATAAATAAAGAAGAATTATTAAAATCTAGTAAATGGATAAGATTCATTTTTATGATTATTTATTCACTGTTAGCTAACTTTATAGTATTACCTGTCGTATTTGCTTTATCATTTATTCAGTTTATTTTTGTTCTTTTCACCTCCAAAGAGAATCAGTCCATATCAAATATCAGTGTTCATATAATTGAATTCTTTAATGATTCATTATCCTTTTTATTATTTTATACAGAAGAAAAACCCTTTCCTTTTAAAAATACCGATAAAGAAGATGAAGTTATAGATGCTGAAGTCAGCGAAGATGTTTCAGAAGAAGCTACAGATGCAGAAATAAATAAAGATATATCAGAAGAGGCATCCGATGTTGAATTAGATAAAACAGAGGATATTTCTCAAGAAAAAAACGACAGCTAGTCTTTTATCAGAATTACTTTACAGATTTTTCAGCAGATTGAAGTGTCTGAAGTATTAAAGTATTAATCGTCATTGGGCCAACACCTCCAGGAACAGGAGTATAAGCACTTGCAACTTCTTCGATATTGTCTAATTCAATATCTCCACATTTTTCTGGATGATATCCAGCATCTATGACGATTGCATTTTTCTTTATCCAATTTGTTTTTATAAACTTTGGTATGCCTACAGCCCCAACAATCAAATCTGCATTTTTAATAATAGCATCTAGGTTTTTAGTTCTTGAATGACAGATAGTTACTGTTGAATTTAAATTTAATAACATCATAGCCATTGGCTTTCCAAGAATAGGGCTCCTACCTACGACTACCGAATTTAAACCTTCCACATTTATTTTATAGTGCTCAATGAGTCTAATAATTCCAGCCGGTGTACAAGAACCATATGCGTCAATTCCCATAGACATGTTACCAAAACCAAGACAAGTAACACCATCAACATCCTTATCGATATCAATTGCATCAAAACACAATCTTTCATCAATTTGTGAAGGAACAGGATGCTGCAATAATATCCCATGAATATCATTGTCATTATTAAGATCTTTAATAGTTTTTAATAGTTCTTCAGTGGAAGTAGATTCAGGTAATTCTATTGCAATTGATTCCATTCCAACTCTAGAGCAAGTATTTCTTTTCATTTTTACGTAAGTTTCAGAAGCGGGATCATTTCCTACAAGCACTGTTGCTAAAGTAGGTCTAATGCCTTTTTCAGACAATACGCCAACTCTTTGCTTGATTGATTCTTCAGAAATTTTTGCTAGTTTATTTCCATCTAATATTATTGCTGACATGTTAATATTATCTCATTAAAGAATATTTATGCCTACGAAGATTGCTTATTTTTTATATTAACTTTAATATTTGCATCCTCGGGGTATAGCGCAGTCTGGTAGCGCACTCGCTTTGGGAGCGAGTGGTCGTAAGTTCGAATCTTACTACCCCGACCAAGCGCCTGTAGCTCAGCTGGATAGAGCAACTGCCTTCTAAGCAGTGGGTCAGGAGTTCGAATCTCTTCAGGCGCGCCAATTTTTAATTTATATGTATACAGTTGCCACCTTATATAAGTTCTCAAAAATTTTAGACCCTTTTAAAATTCACAATGATATTCGTTTAAAGATGAAAAATTTGTCAATTTATGGAACTCTATTGGTTGGAGAGGAAGGAATTAATGGAACTATTTCTACAATCTCTGATGAGAATCTTAATAAAGCCATAGCTTTTATTAAACAATTAAAGGGTTTTGAAGATACTGACATAAAATACTCATCATCAGATAAAAATCCTTTTGTGAGATTAAAAGTAAAGTTAAAAAAAGAAATTGTTACCATAGGTGATGAGTCTATAGATCCCACAAAAATAGTTGGCGAATACGTTGAACCAAAGGACTGGAATAATCTTATTGATCTTGAAGATACCATAATTATTGATACAAGGAATAAATATGAATATTCTATAGGTACATTTAAAGATTCTTTAAATCCTAAGACAACTAAGTTTAGAGAATTTCCAAAATGGATTAATAAACAAAAATTTACTTCTGAAGAAAAAAAGAATAAAAATATAGCTATGTTTTGTACCGGAGGCATTAGATGTGAAAAAGCATCATCCTTAATGAAGAAAGAAGGCTTTAAGAATGTTTATCATCTTAAAGGAGGCATCTTAAAATATTTAGAATCTATTCCAGAAAATCAAAGCAGGTGGAAAGGTGAATGTTTTGTATTCGATGACAGAGTTTCAGTTAAACATGATTTGTCAGAAGGAACATATGATATGTGTCATGGATGCAGAATGCCAATAACAAACATCGATAAAGAATCTAAAAAATATATTCGTGGAGTTGCGTGCCCAAATTGCTTTGATAAAACTTCAGAAAAGCAAAAATCAAGATATAAGAGCAGACAAAAACAAGTTGATTTAGCTAAAAAACGAAACCAAAAACATATAGGCCCTAAAGAAGAGGTATTTAATTAAACATTATGGACTATCCTATTTTATATTCTTTTAAAAGATGTCCATATGCAATGAGAGCCAGAATGGCCTTACAACTTGCAAATATTAAATGTGAAATAAGAGAAGTAAGGTTAAATAACAAACCTGATCATATGATAGAAGTTTCTCCAAAAGGAACAGTGCCAGTTCTAATTATGAAAGATAAAATTATTGACGAAAGTATTGAAATAATTAATTGGGTTATTAGTAAAGTTGATATTTTTAAAGGAAATTTAGAACAACATGAAAATGATTTAACAGACGAGCTCATTTCTATTTTTGATAATAAGTTTAAATATCATCTTGATCGGTATAAATATTCGACTAGATATAAAGATGCGAATCTAGAATTCCATCGAAATGAATGTCATAAGATTTTGAAATATCTAGAGAATTTAATATCTGATAAAAATTGTTTTTTTGGGGAGAAATTAAACAAATTAGATATTTCGATACTACCTTTCATTAGACAATATAGAATAGCTAATGAGAAATGGTTTGATTCTCTTAAAGATATTTTAAAAGTTCAGAAATGTCTTAATAACTTTTTAGAGTCAAAATTATTTATAGAGATAATGCATAGTTATAAGGTTTGGGAAGAGGGGTCTGATTTAGATTACTTTCCAGCAAAAAAACTATAAACCAATAAAATCATACGATAATGCTATTTTCTCTATAGCAACCTTAAATGCCGCAGTTCTAAAGTCAGGTATTTTCTCAGTCTCAAAAAATTCTTTTTTAACACTCTGAAATCCATCAATCATCATGTCATCTAAACCTGACCTGATTAAATCTATTTCTTCTATCCCATCAAGAAAGTTAGTTTTATATTTTTTAGGCATTGATTTGCCTGTCATAGCCTCAATAGCTTCTATTAAATTATTAAGTTGAATTTGATTTCTTCTTTTTTCAAGTCTACCAAATCTTATATGCCTAATATTTTTTACCCATTCAAAATAACTCACTGCTACACCGCCACCATTTGCAAGAATATCTGGAATAACAAATATTTTTTTTCTATTTAAAATTTGATTACCTTTATAACTAATAGGTCCATTTGCTGCTTCAACAATTAATTTAGCTGATATATCTTCAGCATTTTTTTCAGTAATTACATTTTCACGAGCTGCTGGAATTAAAATGTCACATTTTCTTTTTAGCAGTAGTGAAGAATCTTTTATAAAAGTTCCTTTAGAATAGTTTTCAAATGATTTATGTTTTGTAAAATATTTTTTAGCGTGTTCTGCATTTATGCCATCTTCATTGAAGATACCACCATTAAATTCAGAAATGCCAATTAATTTAACATTATCATCTTCGGTAAGGAATTTTGATAAGTTATAACCAACATTTCCTAATCCTTGCAATATTAATGTCTTGGTAGATAAATTATCATCAAGTCTTACTAATTTAAGCAGTTCTGGATTTCTAAAGAATTCTCTTACAATATATTGAACACCTCTTCCAGTAGCTTCCTCTCTTCCTACAAGACCATTCTTGCTTGGAGGCTTTCCGGTAACACAAGCAGCTCCATTAATATCAGCAGGATGCATTTTTCTATACTCATCTGCAATCCAAGCCATTTCTCTTGAAGATGTTCCAATATCAGGAGCGGGTACATTTGTTGAAGGACTAATCAAATCTCGTTTTATTAATTCTTGCGCAAATCTTCTAGTGATTTTTTCTAATTCACGCTTTTCCCATTTTGAAGGATCTATCTTTAGACCTCCTTTTGATCCACCATAAGGCACATTGATAATTGCACATTTATATGACATAAGGGCTGCAAGAGCTTCAACTTCTTCGGCATGAGTATCAATATCAAATCTAATACCACCTTTTGTTGGTTCCATATGTTCAGAATGTACAGAGCGCCAGCCCTCAAAGGTATAAATTTTTCCTCTTAGCCGAACACCAAAACGAACAGTATATGTTGAGTTACATGTAATTATTTTATTAGCCAGATCGTCAGATAGTTCTGAATATTTTAGAGCTTTGTTTACATACTTGGTGTTATCTGAAAGAAAACTATTCATTATTTGCTCACCCCAATCAATAATAATATATCAACAATAAAAAAAATAGATAATAATTTTTTTTAAACTATAATAGCTGGTCTTATGGCGGGCGTAGCTCAGTTGGTTAGAGCGCTGGATTGTGGCTCCGGAGGCCGTGGGTTCGAACCCCATCGCTCGCCCCATTTATTAAGGTAAAGAAATGAAAGTAACTGTTAAAAAATTAAAAGATTTAGAAAGAAAAATGACGATATCTATTCCTGTAGATGAATATGAGGTTAAATTTAACTCTAAAATAAAAAATATTAAAACTAAAGCTAAGATCGATGGTTTTAGAAAAGGCAATGTTCCAGATGATGTTTTAGAACAGAAATATGGACAATCTATCCATGCCGAGGTTATAAACGAATTAATTCAAGAGTCTTATCCAAAAGCTATATCTGAAAATAATATTAGACCAGCATCATCTCCACAGGTCTCAATAGATATGGAAGATCCGAAAAAACCCCTTACTTACTCAGCTACAATTGAGGTATTTCCAGAAATAAAACCAAAATTTTCAAGATGGAATAATTATGAAGAGTTTAATATTGAAATTGAAGATACAGATATTGACAAAGCAATAGCTGACATTTTTAAAAGATATGGTGATTGGAAAGATGTTGATAGAGAGGCTAGACTTGATGATCAAGTTGTAATTGATTTTTTAGGTAAGATTGATGGAAATGAGTTTGAAGGAAATTCTGCTCAAGATTTTAAATTAATACTTGGCAGCAAATCTATGATTCCAGGTTTTGAAGATAATATTATTGGTAAGAAACCTTCAAAATTTACAATCGATTGCACATTTCCTGATGATTATTTTAAAAAAGATCTGGCTGGAGTTAATGCTCAATTTGAAATAAATCTAAAGAATGTACAACAAATTATTGAAGCTAAAGCTGATAAAGGTTTATATGAAAAATTACAAATGGAAGTAAAGAATCAATCTGAATTTACTGAAGAAATAACTAAAAGAATGAAAAATGAAGTAGGGGTTCAAGAAAAAGAATTAACTAAAGAGTCTATTTATGAGACCTTATTAAAAACCAATTCTTTCAAAGCTCCAAGAGCTACAGTAAATGAGCAGGCTGATTTAATGAGAAAGGACGCTTTAATGAGAATAGGCCATACTGAAGATAATGCAGGAGATGATTTATTTCCATTAGATACATTTCTAGAAAAAGCTGAAAAAAGAGTTAGGCTTGATCTGTTATTTGCCGAACTTATAAAATATTTTGAAATCAAAGTTGAAAAAAAACAAATAGATGATTTTATTGAAGAAGAGTCAAAAAGATATAAGGACCCAGAGCAATATAAAAAATGGATTTCAGGTCAACCTCAACAACTTGAGCAATTTAAAATGGTTGTTTTAGAAGAGCAGTTAGTTGAAAAATTAGAAAATGTGCTTAAATCTAAGAAGAAAGTGATAAAATTTTCTGAACTTGCAAATAGACAGGTATAAATTATGACAGATATAAATTCAGCTTTAATACCTATGGTAATTGAGCAAACTCCAAGAGGAGAAAGATCTTTTGATATATATTCAAGACTATTAAAGGAAAGAGTTATATTTTTATCAGGCCCAATTGATGATTACATTTCAAATTTAGTCGTTGCGCAATTACTCTTCTTAGAATCTGAAAATCCAGAAAAAGATATCTCTATATATATTAATTCACCAGGAGGAAGCATTTCAGCAGGATTGGCAATTTATGACACTATGCAGTTTGTAACACCTTCAATATCTACCTTATGTATAGGGCAAGCAGCTAGCATGGGAGCATTATTACTTGCAGGCGGGGATAAGAAAAAAAGATTTGCACTTCCTAACTCTAGAATTATGATTCACCAACCTCTGGGTGGCTTTCAAGGACAAGCATCAGATTTTGAGATTCACGCTAAGGAAATACTCCATATGAAAAAAATAGTTAATGAGATTCTGGCAAAACATACTGGCCAAACAATCAAAAAAATTGAAAAGGATACTGATAGAGATAATTTTTTAGATGCTGAATCAGCTAAATTCTATGGAATTGTAGATAGTATACTTGAAGAGAGAGGTTCTTAAATTGGCACAAGAAACTACATCTGACAAATTAAATTGTTCTTTTTGTGGAAAAGTACAGGACGAAGTAAAAAAATTAATAGCCGGACCAAGTGTTTATATTTGCAATGAGTGCGTTGATCTATGTAATGAGATAATTGAGGAAGAAATTAAGAGCGATGAAGATACTTCTCTTGAAGATCTTTTATCACCTTTAGAAATATTTTCACAGTTGGATGAATATGTAATAGGTCAAGAGAAAGCAAAAAAAGTTCTTTCTGTTGCGGTATACAATCATTACAAAAGACTCAAACAAACTAAAACAAACGAGACTGTTGAATTGCAAAAAAGCAATGTGCTTTTATTAGGACCTACTGGTAGTGGTAAAACATTATTAGCACAAACCTTAGCAAAAATCTTAAATGTCCCATTTACAATTGCAGATGCTACAACTCTAACAGAAGCTGGTTATGTAGGAGAGGACGTTGAAAACATAATACAAAAACTTCTTCAGAAAGCAGACTATGATCCTGAAAAGGCAGAATTAGGCATAGTCTATATTGATGAAATTGATAAAATTGCTAGAAAATCTGATAACCCCTCAATTACACGCGATGTTTCAGGTGAGGGAGTTCAACAAGCATTGTTAAAGATAATAGAAGGAACAATTGCATCTATCCCACCACAAGGTGGTAGAAAGCATCCTAATCAAGAATTTATTCAAATAGATACTTCTAATATTTTATTTATATGTGGTGGTGCTTTCTCTGGTCTTGATAAGGTAATAAATCAAAGAACAAATAAAGTTGGTATTGGTTTTAGTGCTGATGTAGATATAAATTCTGATTTAAAAAATGATAATAACAATGTTGATAATCTTGAGCCAGAAGATTTAGTCAAGTATGGGTTGATACCTGAATTTGTTGGTCGTTTGCCAGTCATTTCAAATCTTCATGAACTTGATGAAACCGCATTGGTAAGAATCCTTAAAGAACCAAAAAACGCTCTCGTTAACCAATATAAACACTTGTTTGAAATAGATGATGTTGAACTTTCATTTAGGGATGAGGCTTTAAAAGAGATTGCTAAACAAGCCATTAAGAGAAAAACAGGAGCTAGAGGGCTTAGATCAATCATGGAAGAGATTCTTATGGAGACGATGTTTGGACTTCCAAACAATGATTTAGAAAAGGTAATTATCGATGAAAATACTGTTATATCTAAAAGCGATCCAATCAGACTATTAAAAACTAAATCCAAAAAAACATCTTCAGGTAATTGATATTTATTCAACTAACCTTATATTAGGTTTATGACTGATGTTAAATTCGACCTTCCATTAATACCTTTAAGAGATGTTGTAGTATTTCCAGGCATTGTTACGACTTTATTTGTAGGACGCCCCAAATCAGTAGAAGCATTAAATGTTGCAATGTCTTCTAATAAAAAATTAGTTCTTGTAAGTCAAAAAAATGCTTCACAAGAAGATCCTGAGATTAAAGATTTATATGAATTTGGGTCTATAAGCAATTTACTTCAATTAATTAAATTGCCTGATGGGACTATGAAAGTATTGGTTGAGGGAGATAAGAGATGCTCAATTGAGAAAGTTATTGAGAATAACTCTTATACATTATCTAGAGTAATTGAAGCAGCTGATATTCCTTTAAAAGAAAATGAATCAAAAAATCTTACTAGATTAATTAAAGCAAAATTTGAAGATTATATTGGAGTAACAAAAAGAATACCCCCTGAAATAGTTTCAACTGTTGATTCACTTGATGACTTGTCTAGATTGATTGACACAATTACAGGGCATCTTCCTATTGAGACTGAAAAAAAACAACAAATTCTTGAGACTATTGATTTAAAAAATAGAGCAGAAAAAGTTTTAACTTTTATTGAATCTCAACTAGATGTTGTAGACGTCGAAAAGAAGGTTAGGGATAGAGTTAAAAAACAAATGGAAAAATCTCAAAGAGAATATTATCTTAATGAGCAAATTAAAGCAGCCCAAAAAGAGCTTGGCGAGATAGGCGAAGAAGGAGATGAATTAGAAAACTTAGAGAAGAAGATTCATAACGTAGGAATGACAAAAGAAGCTTTAAAAAAAGCTACAAGTGAGTTAGCTAAGTTTAAACATATGGCACCTTCATCTGCTGAAGCATCAGTTGTTAGAACTTATTTGGATTGTCTTGTAGATGTTCCATGGAAAAAGAAATCCAAAATTAAATCAGATATCAAGGCTTCTATGGAAATCCTAGAAGAAGATCATTATGGATTAGAAGAAGTAAAAGAGAGAATTGTTGAATATTTGGCTGTTCAAAAAAGGGTTAAAACAATGAAAGCCCCAGTTCTTTGTTTAGTAGGACCACCAGGTGTAGGAAAAACTTCATTAGGCGAGTCAATAGCGCGCGCAACTAATAGAAAGTTTGCAAGAATGTCATTAGGTGGAGTTAGAGACGAGTCTGAAATAAGAGGACACAGAAGGACATATATTGGATCAATGCCTGGTAAGATTATTCAAAAACTTTCAAAAGTTGGTGTTAAAAATCCATTATTTTTATTAGATGAAATTGATAAAATTGGAATGGATCATCGTGGTGATCCAGCTTCAGCATTATTAGAGGTGCTTGATCCAGAGCAAAATAATACATTTAGCGATCATTACTTAGAAGTAGATTATGATTTATCAGAAGTTATGTTTGTTTGTACTGCTAATAGTTTAAATATTCCTACTCCACTTCTAGACAGAATGGAAATTATTAGAATTCCTGGCTACATAGAAGATGAAAAAATTAATATTGCTGATAAATATTTATTACCAAAACAAATGAAACGTAATGGTTTAAAAGAAAAAGAAATTAAGTTTAATAAAAATGTAATTCTTTCTTTAATAAGATATTACACTAGAGAAGCAGGTGTAAGAGGTCTTGAGAGACAAATCGCAAAGATTTTAAGAAAGGTAGTTAAAGAAAGATTAATCAATAATGAATCAAAAACTAACACAACTATTATAAATAATAAAAATCTTGAAAACTATTCAGGAGTTAAGAAGTTTAAATATGGCATCGCAGAAAAGGATAATGCTGTTGGCCAAGTTACTGGTCTTGCTTGGACTGAGGTTGGTGGAGAACTTTTAACAATTGAAGCATCACACATCAATGGCAAAGGAAGAGTTATAAAGACCGGCTCATTGGGTGATGTTATGCAAGAATCTATTCAAGCAGCATTTACAGTTGTTAGATCTAGAGCTGAATCTCTTGGTATAAAACCAAATTTCTATGAAAAATATGATGTACATATTCATGTTCCAGAGGGAGCTACACCAAAGGATGGCCCAAGTGCTGGTGGTGCAATGGCTATATCTTTAATATCAATATTTACAGGAATACCTGTTAAAGCAGATACTGCAATGACTGGCGAAATAACTCTTAGAGGACAGATATTAAAAATAGGAGGTTTAAAAGAAAAACTCTTAGCTGCTAAAAGAGGTGGAATTAAGAATGTTATTATCCCAAAAGAAAATGAACCTGATCTAAAAGAAATTCCTAAACAAATTACTAAATCATTGAATATTATTCCTGTTGAATGGATAGATGAAGTAATTTCTTCTGCTCTTATTGAAGAACCGACTCCTAATTCAAAAAAAATTAAAACTCAAAAAACAAAAAATTCTACAAAATCTGAAAATAAGCAGACTCACTAAAACCCTTTATTTACTTGACTTTTAGAGCTAAAAAGCTTTACATAGAGGGGTATTTATTAAATAAATTATCACAGAGGAGTATTTAAATATGAATAAATCAGATTTAGTTGATGCGGTTGCAGGAAGTGCTGACATGTCAAAAGCAGAAGCAGGTAGAGCTGTTGAGGCTGTTTTGGATGGAATTTCTGGCGCTTTAGGAAATGGTGACTCAGTTGCACTAGTAGGATTTGGAACATTTTCAGTAAGACATAGAGCTGCTAGAGATGGAAGAAACCCTCAAACTGGAGCACCTATGCACATTCCAGCTACAAAAGTCCCAGGTTTCAAGGCTGGCAAAGGCCTTAAAGATACGGTTAAAAATAGTTAAGAAAATATAACTTTTAAAAAGGGTGCTTACGCACCCTTTTTTTTATTCTATAATAACGCCACTATGATGGAATCACTTAGAAATTTTCTTACAGGACCAAGATTAATTTTTGTAATTTTAGTATGCGCACTTCCTTTTGTTTTTTTAGGAACATCTTCAATAGGCTCTGTTTTTAACGGACCTTCTATAACAATTAATGGAGAAGATATATCAGAGTTGGATTTACAAATAGCGCAAAACACAGCAGTTCAAAGATTTAAAAATATTTATGGTGATGAGTTTGATTTTGATTTACTTGATGAAGACATAAAACGCGAATCTATAAAACAAGAATTAATAGTTCAAAAAGTACTTCAATCTGGTGCAAAATCTATGGGCTTCTATAATAAGACCACTGAAGATAAAGTTAAAAAAGCTATAGTTCGAAACCCTCAATTTCAAGATAATGGAGTTTTTAATGAAAACATATTTGGAGCTCAAGTAAATTCTAATGGATATACCAAGGAGGTTTATATAGATCTTTTAACCAAACTTGAAGCTTCTGAGTTATATAGAAGCTCCTTAAATTTATTTAACTTTGTTACTGAATATGAGCTTGTCGAACTTGCAACGTTGCTTGAAAAAAAATCAGATATTAAATATACAAAAATAAGTTTTGAAGGTTTAAAGAATGAATTAGTAAATACTTCAGAAGAGCTTATCGAATATTATAAAAATAATGAGATTTTATTTTTTTCCGATGAAGAAAGAAGTTTTAAATATTTTGTTTTAGAACAATCAGATTATAAGAATAAAGTTGAAATTCCAGAAGGATATTTAGAAAATGCTTATGAAAATTATATTCTAAATTTTGAAAGTTCTGCTCAAACTAGAATTTCACATATTATGATTGATAAAAATAATTATGATTCGACTGATTCTGCTTCTAAAGCTATTCAAGACGTAGAAGTATTATTAACTAATGGTAATAATTTTTCAGATGTAGCTAGTCAATATAGCGAAGATATTGTAACAAAAGATATTGGTGGCGATCTTGAATATTTTGATAAAGACATATTCCCCGCTCAATTTGAAGAAGCAATTAAAGATCTTAACTTAAATGAAATCACTGATATTATTGAGTTAGAAGATACCTTTCATATTTTAAAAATTACAGAGATAAATAAACAAGAACCTTTATCAGAAGATCAAATAAAGGACGAGGTAATGAATGAATTAATCGAAACTGAATCTTTAGCTTTAATGAACGACGACTTTAATCTTTTAGAAGATCTAATGTTTGATAATAATTCTGGAGAAATACAAGGACTGCTATCTATAGAGGAAATCGCATCAAGTATTTCTAATAAAAAAGTATCGCAAACAAATGCCTTTACAAAATCTAACTATGATTTTTATATACCAGATAATGTAATTAGGGATTATTTATTTTCAATTGATTCTAAAATAGATCAACCATATGCTATTGAATTAAGTGATAAATTAATAGTTATTTCAATTAATTCTATTTCAGAACCATTTTTGATGTCTTATGAAAATGTAGTTGAAGATGTTGCTTATTTATTGTCTCAATCAAAAGCAGAAGAAAAGATTTTTCTTATGGAAGATGAGCTAAAATCTATTGAATCACAAGAAGACAAAGTTACATTTATAGATTCATATAATTATGTTACACAAGATGAGTTTGTTGATGTAAAAAGATATTCATCCCTTTTGCCCCAAGAAGTATTAAATATGATATTTGATAGCATGCCCAATACAACAATTAGTGTGAGTGCAAAAAATGGAGACATGTATTTAGTTGAAATTGTTAAATTTAATCAACCCACAGAATCTGAAATGAATGAAGCGCTGGAACAATATAGCTCATTTGGTCAAGAGACTTTCGCATCTAAAATGACTGAAATTATTAATCAAGACGCATTTAAATCAGTTCGTACTAATTTCGATAATGTTATATTTTAGGAAGGGCCTTATGTATAAAAAAATATTTTTAATTCCATTAACCTTAATTTTTTTCTATGGATGTTCAGAAAACGTCTCTCCAGTTGACTCTGCAATTGAATCTGGAATATTCCATTTTGGAAATGGATCTGAACCTCAGGGTATTGATCCTCATATTGTTACAGGTGTTCCTGAACATCATATTTTGATATCTCTATGCGAAGGGTTAACAATTGCAAACCCAAATGGTGGAGCTAATCTTCCTGGTGTTGCAGAATCTTGGACAATTAGCGAGGATGGTAAAGAGTACATCTTTTATTTAAATAAGAATGCAAAATGGTCTAATGGCGAAGTTATGACTGCTGATGATTTTGTTTGGTCTTGGATGAGAATACTTACTGCAAGCCTGGCCTCACAATACCCTGATATGCTCTACTATTTAGAAGGAGCTGAGGAATATCATAGATGGCTAAGCATAGAAGATATTAAATCCATGTTGGCAAAAGAAGAGGATCCTAAAGTCAGAGTCAATTTAGAAGAAGCTCTTTTAAACCATAAACCAAAACCTTCATTTGATACTGTTGGGGTTAAAGCGATTGATGAACATACATTAAAAGTAAACCTAAAGAGTCCCACACCTTTTTTTCTTGGTCTATTAAGTCATTATAGTACATGGCCTGTTCATAAGGAGACTGTATTAAAGTATGGAAAAATTGACGATAGGGATGGTAAATGGACTAGACCAGGCAATTTTGTTTGCAACGGACCATTTAAATTAAAAAATTGGGAACTTAACAGTAAAATTGTTGTAGAAAAAAATCCTCATTATTGGGATGCCTCGAAAGTCAAGTTGAACGAGATGCATTTTTATCCAGTATCAAATGTGATGACTGAAGATAGAATGTTTAGGGCTGGCCAGCTTCATTTAACTTCAACATTACCATCTCAAAAATGTCCAATTTATATTGAAGAAAACAATCCTGATTTAAGAATTGATCCATATATGGGCCAGTATTTTTATCGTTTGAATATTAATAATCCAGCCTTGCAGGATGTAAGAGTTCGCAAGGCATTAGCATATACAATCAACAGAAAGCTTTTAGTAGAAAAAGTTACAAAATGTGGACAAATACCAGCTTACTCATTTACTCCACCTGGTTCAAATGGATATTATCCTGATACAGAAATACCTTTTGACCCTCAGTTGGCAAAACAGCTAATGACTGAAGCTGGATACTCTGATTCAAACCCTTTTCCAAAACTTGAAATTTTATTTAATACAAGTGAAGACCACAGAAAAATTGCTCTAGCAATTCAACAAATGTGGCAAGAAAGCTTAGGCATTGAAGTAGAATTAGTTAATCAAGATTGGAAAGTTTATCTTGGTAGGGAGATGGTTGGAGATTTTCAAGTTTCTAGAGCAGGATGGATAGGTGACTACGAAGATCCAAATACTTTTTTAGATTTGATGCGTCCAAATAGGGGCAATAATAAGACTGGCTGGGAAGATGCAGCCTATGACGAAATTATGCAAAAAGCAAACTCTACAAATAATCAAGAAGAAAGATATAAGCTATTAAACCAAGCTGAGAAAATACTTATTGATAATATGCCAATAATTCCTTTATATACTTACGTAAGAGCTTATCAATTATCTTCAGATGTTAAAGGATATAATCCTCATATTTTAGACCACCACCATCCAAAATTTATTTACTTAGAAAGAGATTAATTTCGCATGCTAGCGATTTTTATTAAAAGAATATTATTAGTAATACCAGTTCTATTTGCAGTTGCAAGTATTACATTCTTTTTAATTAAATTAGCTCCTGGTGGGCCTTTTGATGCTGATAAAGCTGTATCACCTCAAGTTTTAAAAAATTTAAATGAAGCATATAACTTGGATGCTTCAAATTGGGAACAGTATGTGGATTATATGTCTAATCTTGCACAGGGAGATTTAGGACCCTCTTTTAGATTTCCAGGCAGATCTGTGACTGAGATGATTACCACAGGGCTTCCTGTTACTTTTGAATTAGCATTTTATGCAATATTAATTGCGCTTGTTATGGGAGTATTTTCAGGCGTTTTAGCAGCTCTAAAAAGAAATACATTTCTAGATTTTATTCCTATGGCCATAGCTATGATAGGCATATGTGTTCCAACATTTTTAATGGGACCATTATTGGTATTAATTTTTGGTATTAATTTAGAAATTCTTCCTGTTTCAGGTTGGGGGCAGTTACCTGGGGATAAAATTTTACCTTCTCTTACTCTTGGTTTTGCATATGCTGCATATATAGCAAGATTAAGCAGGGGTGGCATGTTAGAAGTATTAAATCAAGACTTTATAAGAACAGCTAGAGCAAAGGGCTTAACAGAAAAGATGGTGGTTATTAAACATGCCATGCAAGGAGGATTAATACCGGTTGTTTCTTTCTTAGGTCCTGCAATTGCTGGCCTTCTTGCAGGCTCTTTTGTAGTTGAAACAATTTTTCAGATTCCTGGACTAGGAAGGTTTTATGTTGAGGCAGCATTCAATAGAGACTATACAATGATTTTAGGCACAACAATTTTCTTTTCAGCAATGATTGTTTTCTTTAATCTCTTATCAGATCTTGCTGCATTATGGTTAAACCCGAGATCAAGGGATGCATCATGAATAATTCCCTTTGGTCAGATGCAATTTATAGACTTGCTCGAAATAAAGCAGCCATGCTAGGCGCTTTTATACTTATCTTATTAATAATTGCAGCTGTACTTGCGCCATGGATTTCACCCTATTCCTATTCATATCAGGATTTGAACCTTGGAGCGAGCCCTCCATCTGCAGATCATTTATTAGGTACTGATATCTTAGGTAGAGATTTATTAAGTAGAATTTTATATGGAGCAAGAATTTCGCTATTAGTTGGTTTTGTTGCAACAGGTGTAGCTTTGGTTATTGGAGTTTCTTGGGGAATTATTGCAGGTTATTCAGGTGGTAAGGTTGATTCAATAATGATGAGAATCGTCGATGTTTTATATGGATTACCTTTTATCATATTTATTATTCTTTTAATGGTTATTTTTGGGAGAAACCTTTGGCTGCTATTTGGAGCCATTGGTGCTGTTGAATGGTTAACAATGGCTAGAATTGTAAGAGGGCAAGTAATTGGATTAAAAAATCAAGAATTTGTTATGGCTGCAAAAGCAATGGGAGTCTCCAATTTAGCCATGTTTAGGAGGCATTTATTACCGAATATATTAGGACCAATTGCAGTGTATGCAACCCTAACAATTCCTCAAGTTATGCTTTTAGAAGGCTTTCTAAGCTTTTTAGGTCTAGGCATACAACCACCAATGAGTAGTTGGGGCACTTTAATAAAAGATGGAGTAGAATCAATGGAAGAATACAGTTGGTTATTAATTTATCCTGGATTAACTTTTACGATAACTCTATTTGCACTGAACTTTTTTGGAGATGGGCTTAGAGATGCGCTTGATCCAAAGACTACTGATAATTAAAAAGCCCTAATAGCTATCTTTATTATTTGACCTGGCATTAAAGTTTCATTATTAAACTCATTAATCTCTATAATGCTTTTTATCGTTACATCAAATAAATCTGAGATTTTGTATAAATTATCCCCCTGTTTAACTGAGTAGAGTATTGTTCTTTTTTTTGATTCGATATTTCTATGGATATTCTTATTGCCAATAGTTAATTGTTGCCCTAATTGTAAGAAGGAATTTTCATTTATTGAATTCATTTTTGCTAGATCTGATACCTCAAGATTATAAGTTCTTGCAATATCCCACAATGTATCTCCCTCAGAAACAATATGCATTTCATAAGGTATAAAATTATTTGATTCTGTTTTACTTAATGGAATGAGAAGGGTTGTGCCAATTGATAGGGCATCAGTATTTAGATAGTTGATTTCTTTAATAATTTTTACTTCTGTATCATATTTATTTGCTAGCGCCCAAAGACTATCTCCTGATTCAACTATATGTGAAATCCAATTGATTTGATTTGCATCTCTAAATGGATTCTCAAGAGATTCAAATAAATAATACTTTTCAACTGGAATATAAAAAATACTTTGATCTTTTGGTGCAGAAGCCCATTTTGTATAACCGGCATTTAATTTATATAGTAGCTCAGGCTTAACATCTAAAAATTCACTTAAAGTTAGAACTTCTACTTGGCCTCCAATAGAAATTTTTTGAACTATTGGCTCATTAGGTATTTCTGGAAGTTGAATATCATATTTATCAGGATTAAAAACTAATTCCCTTAATGCTATATATTTTGGGACATATTCTTTGGTCTGACTAGGTAAATTAAGAGACCAAAAATCTACTTCTAAACCGCGTCTTTTATTTTGATTAATTCTTCTTTCTAAAAGAGTAGGCCCTGCATTGTATGCTGCCAATGTTAGATAAATATCATTATCAAATCTTTCATATAAATACTTTAAATAACTTACAGCAGCTTCAGTTGATCGGAAGGGGTCATGTCTGTCTTCATTCCACCATGTTTTATTAAGTTCAAACAATCTACCTGTTTTAGGCATAAACTGCCACATTCCAACTGCTCCAGAAGAGGATATTGAAAAAGGGTCATAATTGCTCTCTATATATGGTATTAAAGATAATTCTAGAGGTAGTCCTTCTTTTTCAAGTTCGTTTATAACAAAATATAAAAAATAATATGAATCATTAAGATATTCTTTAAACTTATCAGTATCTTTTATATGTGTATTCATATAATAAAGAACTTGCTCATTGATGAGTTCATCATGGGTTGTTAAATTATTTGCTAATAAATAATCCCATATATTTTTGTATGTATCTGCAGAATTATCTGCAGGTATTTGATAATCTTCTTTGGGTAAAGGCGTGAATAGTTCTTTATCTTTTTCAACAATAGCTATTTGCTGACAACCAACTAGAATTAAAGAAATTAAAAATTTTATTAAAAATTGTCTTTCCATTTTCTTAATGCTGTAAAGGTATCAAACTCATTTCCTGAGATACTAAATTTAGAATTTATTTTATCTTTAATTTGCTTTTCATCACACCTTAAAAAAGGATTAACTTTAAACTCCTTTTCTAAATCAGATGGAAGAGTAGGAATATTTAAACCTATTAATTTAGAGACTTTTTGATATTCTTCTTTTAAGTCTTTATTTTCAGAATCAACCTCTAATGCAAATTTTAAATTTGATAATGTATATTCATGCCCACAATATATCTTAGTATGCAGAGGAAGTTTTGAGAGTTTTTTAATACTGTTAAACATTTGTTCAAAACTGCCTTCAAATACTCGTCCACAACCACCGGCAAAGAGAGTATCGCCGCAAAACAAAATTGGATTATTGTTATTAAAACTATAAAAAGCAATATGATCTAAAGTATGGCCAGGAATTTCAATCACTTCAAAATCTATTCCTATTATATTTATATGATCTAAACCTTTAACTCTTTTATTTATTTCAGAAATATTATTTTTTGGACCATAGATATCTACTTCTCCTTTCTTTAATAAATTTACTATCCCGGATGTATGATCAAAGTGATGATGTGTTACCAAAATACCTTTCAAATCTATCTTGTTTTCATCAATAAGGTTAATAATTTCTTTTGATTCACCAGGATCAATTACTATTGACCCTTCATTAGTTGTTACTAACCAAATATAATTATCTTGAAATGCTTTTATTGGTTCTACACTTAACATATACGAATTCTAGTTTAATTTTATGAAAACAGTAAATATTTATACAGATGGAGCATGTAGAGGCAATCCTGGCGACGGAGGTTGGGGTGTTTTGATAGAGTATGAAAAAATATCAAAAGAATATTTTGGTGGCCAAAGAAATACTACAAATAATCAGATGGAATTAAAAGCCGCTATTGAAGGATTAAAAGCTTTAAAAGAGCCATGTATAGTTAATTTAACTACAGATTCAAAATATGTAATGCAAGGTATAACATCATGGATAGATAATTGGAAAAAAAATAATTGGAAAAATGCTTCAAAGAAAGATGTTAAAAATAAAGAGTTATGGGTTGAATTAGATAAATATGTCTCGAAACACAATGTACAATGGCATTGGGTAAAAGGTCACTCAGGACATACTAAAAATGAAATCGCAGACTTATTGGCAAATAAAGGAATAGATAATATTTAATATGGCTAAGAAATATATTGTTCTTGATACAGAAACAACTGGGCTTGAGGTAATACAGGGCCATAGAGTAATCGAGATAGGAGCAGTTTTACTAAACGACAGAAAAAAATCTGAAGATCATTTTCAAACTTTTTTAAACCCATCTAGATCTATTGATGAGGAGGCTTCAAAAGTTCACGGAATAGTAAATTCTGATTTAGAAGGAATGCCAAGTTTTGATGAAATAGCTGAAGCTTTTATTGAGTTTATAGAAGGCTCAACTTTAGTTATTCATAACGCTCCTTTTGATTTAGGTTTTTTAAATAATGAACTTCAAATAGCATCAACTAGCTATCCTAGGATTGAAGATATATGTGAAGTAGAAGATTCATTAGTTATAGCTCGCGATAAATACCCAGGCCAGCGAAATTCTCTAGATGCTCTTGCCCAACGCTTTGATGTTACTGGTTACGATAGAACATTTCATGGCGCTCTTTTAGATGCAAATATACTAGCTGATGTATTTATGCAGCTTACTGGAGGGCAGAGTAAATTTGAGTTTATGACGAATGGAAATTCATACTCTGATAACAAATCTAATTCCTTGGATTTTGATAAGAATCTCATTAAAGATTTAGTAAAAGTTAAAACATTGACTAAAGATGAGCTTGACCAAGAGGAATCTAAACTTTCTGCAATAGAAAAAAAACATAATAAAAAGCCTATATGGAGAAAATTTCAGTGAAAAAAGTTATTACTAGATTTGCTCCAAGCCCAACAGGAACATTACATATAGGTGGTGTTAGAACCGCACTTTTTAATTATGTTTATGCAAAACAAAACAATGGTCTTTTTTTAGTACGGATTGAAGATACTGATAGTGAGCGTTCTTCTAAGGAATTTGAAAAAAATATATTAAATAATTTGCAATCTATCGGACTTAAACCAGATGAAAAACCTATAAATCAGTCTGAAAGAAATGAAATATATCAAAAAGCTGCACAACAAATTATTGAATCAGGTAATGCTTATTGGTGTGATTGCTCGGCAGAAACATTAGATGAAATGCGTCGAGAGCAAACTGCGGCTGGTAAAAAGCCTATGTATGATGGAAGGAGTAGAAATTTAGGCTTACAACAATCTGAAAAAACTGTATTAAGGTTAGCCACACCTTTAGATGGTGATATTGTTGTGAATGATCTCATTCGTGGCAAAGTCACATTTAAAAATAGTGAATTAGATGACCTTATTTTATTAAGAAGTGATGGAACCCCAACTTACCATTTATGCAATGTTGTGGATGACTTTGAACAAAATGTTACAACTGTAATTAGAGGCGAGGATCACTTAAGTAATACACCAAGACAAATTCATATCCAAAATGCTCTAGGGTATCCTAAATTAGAATATGCTCATCTACCATTGGTTCTTGGTGCAGACAAAAAAAGACTTTCAAAAAGGCATGCTGCAACAAGTTTAGAAGATTATAGAGATCAAGGGTATTTAGATTCTGCGATAATCAATACTTTATCAAGACTTGGCTGGTCTAAGGGTGAAAATGAGGTCTTTTACCTTGATGATTTAATTAAAGATTTTAATATAAACGAAGTTCAAAAAGCTGGAGCAATCTTTGATATAACAAAACTTGATTGGTTAAATTCGCAGCATTTATCAAATCTAAATCTTGATGAATTTAAAAATTATTTAGAACCATTTCTTAAAAAACTTAATATAGATATTAAAAGTCATTCAAATGTTGATCTATTAATAGATTCAATGAAAACTTCAGAGAATACATTATCTGGTATTGCTAAATTATTAATCCCATATTACACAGATGAAATTTTGTATGATGATAATGCTATTGATAAGTTTTTTTCTGATGATAATAGTATTATTAAAGATATTAGAGACATGTTAATAACTATAGATGATTGGAATGAATTTAATTTGGATTCAGCATTAAGAAAATATCAAACCGATAATAATCTATCAGTTCCAAAAGTAAACCAGCCTATAAGAATAGCTCTTACCGGCTCAACCAAATCACCCTCGTTGGGACTAACATTAACTATCTTCGGTAAAGATAAATCACTACAAAGGATTGAAAACCTCATATCACATCTTAAAAACTAGTTTATAAAATTGGACATAATCTCTTAGGAAAGCCTATAATATTGCGATATATACAAATTTCATTTGGGGGATACATATGAAAAATATAAATTATTTACTTTCTATAATGTTATTGTTGCCTTTTGCAGCAATTGCACAAGATAGTTCTGATGATTCTGAAGAAAATGTTGAAGAAGTTGTTGTTGTAGGTTCGCAGATTAAAGGCGCATCTATTACTGGAGCTCTTCCTGTTACTGTAATTTCGTCTGAAGACATTGATCTTTTAGGTGTTGAAGATGGAACAGAATTATTAGAAAACATGACAGAACAAGGCCTTAACTATTTTACAGAGGCTGAATCTGATTCAGGTGGTGTTAACTCAGCTAGAGGTGACGTAGGTGCTTACAATATTAGAAATATGGGTGTTGGTAATACGTTAATACTTTTAAATGGAAGAAGACTTGTTAATAACGCAGGTTATCAAACTGAATTACTTGGTGGAGACTATGTTCCAACAATGAGTGTTAACTCAAATCTAATTCCAACAAGCGGCCTTGATCGTGTTGAGGTTCTAAAAGACGGAGCTTCTGCTATTTATGGTGCAGACGCAGTTGCTGGTGTTGTAAATAATGTTTTACAAAGTGATTTTGATGGATTTGAAATAGCTCTAAGAAATCAAGGTTATGATAACTTTAGTGCAGTAGATGACAGATTAACCCTCAAATGGGGTAAAGATATGAATGGCGGCAAGACAAATGTTTCTGTTATGTATGATTTTTATGACAGAGATGGCATTGCTGCAGCTGAGGATCCAAGATGGGGTGATTCAGATCATAGAAAATGGATACCTGCTGACTCACTATGGGCAGGAGATACCTCATTTAGAAATCTTTATTCAGGAAAGTGGGCTCAATTAGATATGCGGGGAAGAACTGATTATTCAGATAGCTCTGGTGAGATTCAAATTATCCCAATTGGAGATCCAAGATGCGCAAGATCTGATTCAAAAGATACTGGCTATGGTACATGTTTAGCAGTTGATACAACTACAATGGCTAATGGTGAATACTATATTAATCCAGGCCAATTTAGAGATTACAGAGGTGAGTTAGAGAGAAGTAACTTATTTGTATTTGTGAATCATGAATTAGATGGCGGTACAGAATTTTTTGCAGAAATCGGTTCATACAATTCAGACTATATGAGACATAAAGAACCAGCAGGTGATTTTAGTACTGCACTTTTAAGCGTTGGGCCTGATAACTACTGGATGAATCAAATTGGTATGACTGCCGATAACTCTTCTTCAAATAAGCAAGTAAGAATTGATAACTGGAGACCAGATATTGGACCAAGAATAATTAATGTAGAAAAAGAAACATATAGATATCTATTTGGTTTTAGAGGAACTACTGATTCAGGCTGGGATTGGGAAACAGCTGTTTTGCATTCCAAAGCTACATCAGAAGATTTAACTGAAAATAGATTATCAAATTCTTTATTGCAAGCTGGTTTAAATGATTCTACACCAAATGCAATTAATATATTTTCTGCAGACGTTAAAACTGCTTTATCTCAAGCAATTGTTGATGTTTCAAGAAATGATACTAGTGAATTAAATTCATTTGATTTCAAAATGACAAATCCTGAAGTCTTTAATTTACCAGCTGGGCCTGTAGGTATGTTAGTTGGTTTTGAATATCGTTCTGAATCATACACAGATGATAGAGATCCTAGATTAGATGGATCAATTCAGTTTACTTCAAATGAGACTGGATTAGGATTCCCATTTGTTGGAGATGTTCTTGGATCAAGTCCAACGGTTGATACTTCAGCCAAAAGAGCAACAAATTCAGTTTTTGCTGAAATGATATTACCGATTTCAAGCAAAATGGAAGCACAAGTTGCTATGAGACATGAAGACCCTGATGATACTAAGTCATCTACAGTTTGGAAGGCAGCTTTGGGCTGGGAATTAACTGATGATGTTCTACTAAGAGGTTCAAAATCGACTTCATTTAGAGTTCCAAACCTTATACAGGCTAATCAGCTTTATGTTACAAGAAGTGGTAACGTTGATGATGCAGTTGGTGAGTATGTTGGAGCAAATGACCCACTAGATGATAGATATCAAATTCAAAGTTATAGAACTGGTAATCCAGATTTGCTTCCTGAGGAATCTGATAACACTTCATGGGGATTTGTATGGACACCAAGTAATATTGAAGGTCTTACAATCACATGGGATGATTGGAGAATAGAAAAAGACAATACAATTGTTTTATTTGGTAGAACCAACGCAATGGTGGCTGATCTTGTTGCTAGAATTAATTATGGTGCTGAAAATTGTGATGGTTATAGCAACCCTGCAATATTAAGAGATGATGGTGGATATTCTGCAGCTGAAATAGCTAAGTTTACTGCAGCTGGAATTTGTCCTGCTGGAGAGGCTTTAAGTATATTTGATGAATATACTAATGCAGCTACAAGATCTATTGCTGGTCAAGACATTGGTATTTATTATGATCTAACTACAGAAGTTGGTGATTTCAATATCACACTTAATCATTCTGAAACAACTGAATTTACCCAAAAGCCAACAAATGCTTATCAAGCATTGGTTGATGCTCAAGAATCTGGAGTAATACCTTTTGATATTACTTTTGCGGGTTTTGGTAATCTAGCTGGATTAGATGGTAACTATGTTGAAAAAACTAGTCTTAAGTTTAACTATAGAGTTGGTGATTTAGGAGTCCAATTATCTGGACTTAAAAAAGGTGACTTCTATCAAAGTAGTGAAACTAGGTCTGATGGAACAAGATATGTTATACCAAGCATGACAACTATAAATGCATCAGTTTATTACTGGTTTAATGTTGGTGACAACAAAGCTAGAGTTAAATTTGCAGTTAAAAACATAGAAGATGAAAGAGCACCATTAGCTGATAGATTCTATGGTTTCTTTGCAGATGCTCATCAAGACTATGGTAGAAACTTTTATCTTGATATAAAGGTTAAGTTTTAATCAAATCAAAAATAATAAAGGGAGTTAATTACTCCCTTTTTTTATGAAAAAATATTAGTATAAGATATGCCAGCATACAAAAATAAAGGTTTTTTTATAGGCTTGATAGTATTTATCTTGATAGTTGTATGTGGAATTAATGATTTCATACCAGCTAGCTTAAGTGCATTAGATGGTGAATCATTTGAAACTAATAAAGGTACTCAAGTTATAAACAGCCAATCTGCATGGTTTGTTTTTGCAGTACTAATTTTGATGGCCATCTGGTGGGCAACTGAAGCATTGCCTGTTGCTGTAACCTCTTTACTTCCTCTAGCATTATTTCCTTTATTAGATGTAGTCAATTTTCAATCTGCTGCTAATCCATATGCCAATAAAAATATATATTTATTTCTTGGAGGTTTTATATTAGCACTAGGTATAGAAAACTCTGGACTTCATAAAAGGATGGCTCTTCGAATGATAATTGCAATTGGATCAAGTGGTGCAAAATTAATTGGGGGCTTTATGCTTGTTGCAGCATTGGTAAGTATGTTTGTTATGAATACTTCTACAACTTTAATGTTACTACCTATTGGTTTGGCTGTTTGTACTGTTATTGCCTCAACAATTCCAAATATAACAGAACAACAAAGAAAATATTTTGATACTGCTTTATTGATAGGCATTGCTTATGCAGCAACTATTGGTGGAATGTCAACGATTATAGGAACAGCACCAAATTTAGTTTTTGTAACATTTATGAGTGAACAATATGGAATTGAAATAGATTTTTTAAGTTGGATGAAGTTAGGCGTGCCTGTAGCATTTGTAATGTTAATATCTGCATGGTTTATCCTAACAAAATTTGTTTTTCCAACAAACTTTATAGCAACATCAGAAACAAAATCAAAATTAAATCAAATGCTCTCAGATCTAGGGCCTTTAAATAAAGATGAGATCAAAATATCAATAATTTTTGGTTTTGCTGTTTTAGCATGGATGACAAGTAGAGTGATAAGAGATAATTTTGGAATTGGTATAGAGGATGCCGGAGTAGCAATTATAGTAGCAATATTGTTATTTATGATTCCGTCTTCAATAAATAAAAACATGGATTTAATGCAATGGGATAAAACAACGAAATTGCCATGGGGTCTTCTAATACTTTTCGGCGGAGGACTATCTTTAGCTGCACAAGTTTCCAATACAGGTTTGGGTATATGGATAGGTCAAGGACTTACTGTATTAAAACTTGTCCATCCGATTATTCTTGTTTTAGCAATAGCAACCATGATAATTTTTCTAACTGAAATGACCAGTAATGTTGCAACAACAAGTACATTTCTACCTGTTATTGGGGCTTTAGCAATTGCAATTGGTGTAGTTCCAGTTTCTCTAACAATTCCAGTCTGTCTTGCAGCCAGTTGTGCATTTATGTTACCTGTTGCCACACCTCCAAATGCAATTGTTTACGGTTCTGGAAAATTTACTATTGCAACAATGATGAAAGCAGGATTTTTCTTAAATTTAGTTGGTATATTAGTAGTAACGTTATTTTCTTATTATCTTGCACCTGTGGTTTTTTAAATGAAATTTCTTAGTTTATTAATTTTTATCTCATTTAGCACTTTTGCTCAACAAAGCTATATCGATTATGTTTCTCCTTATCATCCTGTTGTTGGGAAATCAGGTATGGTCGTATCTCAAAATAATCTTTCTTCAGATATAGGGATTGAAATATTAAATAAAGGAGGAAATGCAGTTGATGCTGCAGTAGCCGTTGGCTTTTCTTTAGCTATTACATTGCCTAGAGCTGGAAATCTTGGAGGTGGGGGATTCATGCTTGTTTACCTAAAAGAAAGAGATGAAATTTTCTACATTGATTATAGAAGTAAGTCTCCTTTGAATGCATCGATTGATAATATTTTTGATTTAAATGGAAAAACTATTAAGCCAAAAGATTTTACAAACGATATGTTTAATAAAACAAGATATGGATATAAAGCACCAGCGATTCCTGGAACTGTAGCTGGTTTATTAGAGGCTCATGAAAATTTTGGTAAATTGCCTTTAGAAGAAGTCCTGGCTCCAGCAATAAGACAAGCAAGAGAGGGCATAACAGTTTCTTATGATCTTGAAAAAGCAATCGATGATACTCATCAATTAAAAAAAGACCCTGAATCATTAAAAATTTATTTTAAAGATGGAGTAGCTATCAAAGAAAATTCACTATTTAAAAGACCTGATTTAGAGAATACATTCCAACTAATAGCTTCTAACGGTAAAGAGGGCTTTTACGAAGGTGATATCGCAAAAGAAATAGTTAAATCAATGAATGAAAATGGTGGATTGTTTACATTAGAGGATCTTAAAAATTATAAACCACAAATTAGTGAACCAATTGTTGCCTCATATAGAGGAAATTTAGTTTTTACTGCTGGGCCTCCATCAGGAGGAGGTATAACTCTTTTAACAGCTTTAAACATTCTTAGCGCTTTTGATTTAAAAAAGTTTAATAGCGATTCTGCTATTACATACCACCTTACCTCTGAGGCCTTAAGAAGAGGCCATAATAATAGATCTCATTTTGTGGGTGATCCTGATTATTTTGATGTTCCTGTAACTCAACTATTATCTAAAGAAAGAACTATGGAGCTTGCAAAAAGTATTGATATTAAAAAAGCTACAAAATCTACGGTGGTTAAACCTTTAGAGTTAATTAATGAAAGTCGTGATACAACACATTTTTCGATTATTGATAAAGAAGGTAATGCTGTATCAAACACATATACGCTTGGTTATTCTTTTGGCTCAGGGGTAACGATTCCTAACACAGGTATATTAATGAATAACCAAATGAATAACTTTGCTTACAGATATGGAGATAAAAACATTAGAGGTCGTTCAGCAAGTACAGGTAATAGATTTGAACCTGGAAAGAGTCCAATGAGCACAATGGCTCCAACTATGGTTTTTAATGAGGAGGGTAATCTTATATTGATAACAGGTTCACCAGGTGGATCTTTAATACCTGCTGCAATACTAAGAGTTATCACAGGAGTAATTGATTTTGATTTAGATATAGGTCAAGCAACAATGCTACCTAGAGTTCATAAAGATTGGCCAACTACTGGTATTTTATATGAGACAACATTAAATTCTGATGTTGTTAGAATTATTAATAAAACTATTGGTCATAAAATGACGCCAGAACACACAATGGGTAGTACGCAAAGTATTCATATTATTAATGGCACTAACTATGGTTTTGCTGATCTTAGAAGACCAAATGCATCAGTATCAATTCAATCTAATTAACTTTTCTATAGTCTAACGGAGGTTTTCTATCTCCCAGCAAAGGCTTGTATTCAAAATCCTCACCAACACGTGATTTGAGTTCATTTTTTGAATCTTCAATAATCGATGGATTGGAAAAGATATCTGTAGCGCTTTTTGCTAAAGTTTTTGCTGCTAGTTCTGCACCTTTAAGTCCAATTGAGGTTCCTCCTGATGCTACTGCTTGCCAGGAGTGAGATGCAGTTCCTGGGACCCATGTAGCTGTCCTTAATCCAGCTGTTGGAACATTCCAACTAACATCTCCAACATCGGTAGATCCGTAGCCATGAGAGGTTTTAAAAGGTCTTACGTTTTCTTGAGATCCAATCTTAATATCAGGCTCGATAAAGGTTGAGTATATTTCCGAGGCATATTCATTTTCTTTATCGTCATATTTTATACCACCAAGATTATTTAAATTATTATGAACAATTTTTTGCAATGTATCATTTGGTAGCAATGAAAAGTTTCCATGCATTACTTCATAACTCATTTGAGTATCAGTGCCTAAAGCAGCTCCATTAGCAGTATTTACAACTCTCATAAATAAATCTTCAACTATAGACATTTCTGGATGCCTTACGTAGTAATAAACTTCTGCAATGTCAGGAACAACATTTGGAGCAAGACCTCCTTTGGTTATAACGTAATGTATTCTTGATTCTTGTGGTATATGTTCTCTCATCATATTTACCATATGATTCATAGCCTCAACTCCATCAAGGGCTGATCTTCCTTGTTCTGGAGATCCTGCAGCATGTGCTGATATACCTCTAAAAGTAAATTTAGCTGATTTATTTGAATTAGATGTTCTTGAGTTTGCACTATTAGAGTCATCAGGATGCCAATGCAATACAACATCAACATCATTAAATAAACCTTCTCTCACCATGTAAACTTTACCAGAACCTCCTTCTTCAGCTGGAGTTCCATAAAATCTTATAGTCCCAGGTACATTATTCTCAACAAGCCATTCTTTAATAGCTACAGCTGCCCAGGCTGAAGCAGCTCCAAATAGATGGTGACCGCAAGCATGTCCTGCACCTGTTTCATTATTTTTAATTTCTTTAAATGGAGAAGTTGTTTGTGCCAGTCCAGGCAAAGCATCAAACTCACCAAGAATTCCAATGATTGGACCGCCATTATTAAATTCAGCAATAAAAGCAGTTGGTATGCCGCCCAATCCTTTGTTAATAACAAAACCCTCATCCTGAAGTGATTTTGCTAGTAAATTAGAACTTTGATCTTCTTGATAACCTAATTCAGCATATTCCCATATTTCTAATGCAACATTTTCAAACTTTACCTTATGGTTTTCTATACTATTTAAAATATCATCACTAAAAATATTATTAGTTAATAAAATTAAAACTAGTGCACTAATCGATTTTCTTTGAAATAAATTTTTCTTTTTACCCATTCTTCACTCTCCATAGATTTAATAATAGATTTATCAGAAGAAGTAATCAATTTTCTTCCGCCATCTTCACAATCTATATATATTATTGCTTTAGGATTTTTATTATAAATTGTTGTATATCCAATTATCTTGCCATAACCTTCATTTATTGAGGAAATTTCAACTGGAACTTCATAACAACTGGCCTCATTAGTAAAATCTTTATGTAAAAATTCAATGATAGGGTTTTTTGCCCATAGCGCGAAGGACTGTTTGGTCATCATTCCAGACACACCAGTTACAATACCTATATTATTACTTTCTTCTCTAATTCTTGAAATCGTTTTAATTGTTGAGTGAATAACATAGCTATTTAATGGTCCCCCTGCGAATGACATACCGCCTGTTATTGTCATGTCTTTAGGTTTCTTCACATTAAGAAGCCTTGAAAACATCTGAACAGCAACTGGAAAACAACTATAGAGGTCAAAAATATTAGGTTTTATGTTATAAGAATCACATATTTGTAATATAAAATCTGATGCCATTTTCATTCCATATGGCTCTATAAGGTTTGGTCTTTGAAGGGTTGCAACCATATGGTTGTTTTCACTTGAGGCAAGTGGATAGACTCTCTTTTCGGTTGGTATATTTAATTTATTAGCTATATCTTCTGAACAGATTATCAATGCGCATGATTGATTAACATTCCAACTACTACAATGTAATTTGTTATATGGAAATGCTTGTAATGGATTTTCTTTACTTTGATTTAGGATTTGTTCAGCCTTTATAGGCTTGTCAATCCAAGATTCATTATTTTGAGAAGCTATTTTTGAAAACTCAGAATACATTTCTGATATATTTTTATGATGAGTATCAAAATTGATATTTAATGAAGAGCGAAGGGCACTTTCTAAAACCCCATAATATCCAACAGCCATTAGCCCAAGAGCATTCTCTTCTATTTTTAGATGAAGGTCATCCTTTGCTTTTACATAATGATCAGGATTGTTAGTTAACTCTGTTTCAATATATTCTTTTTTTTCAATATGACTTCTAATTAATTTATATCTAGCCTCTCCCCCAAGAATTAAGCCTGCACGTATCTCACCATTAAGAATTTTGTTACATGTTGAGTTAATTAAATTTTGTTGAAGAACACCTATCTTTGTAACACTTGTTTTGACATCTTTAATTTGATTATTTTCCGCAATCCATCTTGCTGGATCCCTATATCGCCAATATCCTTTAGGGACTTGTATCTCATCAATATAATTTTTAATTTCAGTTTTTGTTGAATCAGCTATTGCTTTTTTAAAGGCTTTATCCATAAGAATAAGCGCTTCGTCTAATTCGTCAAACCCACCTTTTTGTTGAATGGTTCCAATCCCAACTACAACCGGATTGTTTTTCATAGTCTTATATCGAAGCTGTACCCCAATAGTTGTAACCAACTATCTTTGGAGTGCTTGGCAGATACATTTGTTCAAGATTATGAATTTTAAATCCTGAATCAGATAAAATATTAGGTATATCTCTATTTATGTTACAACCACCAAATATCTTACTCCAAAGAGGATTAACTCTATTTTGCCATTTGGTTACTTTTAAGTCTGGTGCAATGCCATGTTCACAAAATTCTATAGTTGCATCTGACTTCATCACTCTTTTAATTTCTTTAAGTGATTCTTTGAGCTCACTTATAGAACATAAAGTATATGTTATTAAGACAGTATCAATAGATTTAGATTTTATTTTAATTTCTTCTGCGCCATTAATTAAGAAATCAATTTCTACGTCATAATGATTTGCATTTTTAAGCGCTAGATCACATAACTCTTCAGAAGGATCAAGTCCATATATTTTATTAATGTTTGAAAGGTTGTAATAGGGAATATTTAAGCCTGAACCAATACCTATCTCTAAAACAGTTCCTGATGCATTAGGAACAACTTTATTTCTTTGATAATTGATTGGTTTTGTTGAGCAACATGTATCTAATAATTTAGGTAGAACATATTTCTCATAAGCTTTTTTGATCATTCTTCTAAATAATCTAAGGGCATGGCAGCAATATTAAAACCTGCATCAACATATGTTATTTCTCCAGTAATTCCACTTGCATAATCGGAGCACAAGAATGCAGCAACATTACCAACTTCTTCTGCTGTAATAGTTCTTCCAAGAGGGGCTCTACTAGAATGTTGGCTTAACATTTTTCTAAAATTTTTAACTCCTGATGCAGCTAAAGTTTTAATTGGCCCAGCAGATATCGCATTAACCCTTATGTTATCTTTTCCCATTGAAGCGGCAAGAAATCTTGTATTAGCTTCTAAACTCGCTTTAGCAAGTCCCATTACATTGTAATTTGGAAGCGTTTGTGAAGATCCTAAATAAGTTAAAGTGAGAAGGGCAGAACCATCATTAAGCATCAATTTAGCTTCTTTCGCCATAGCAGTAAAACTATATGAGCTAATATCATGAGCTATTTTAAAACCTTCTCTATTAGTAACATCAACAAAATTACCCTCTAATTGATCTGCAGGAGCATAACCTATTGAATGAACGAATCCATCAAACTTATCCCAGCTTTGCTTTAATACTTTAAAGGATGATTTGATTGATTCATCGCTTGCTACATCACATTCAATTAGAATATTTGAACCAAATGAAGCAGCAATAGGCTCTAGATTTTTTAAAAGCCTTTCATTTTGGTAGGTAAATGCTAATTCCGCTCCTTCGCGATGCATAGCAGCTGCTATTCCAGCTGCAATTGAATATTTATTTGCCAGTCCTGATATTAGAAATTTCTTATTTTTTAGTAGCATTTTGTATAAATAGTTA
>CACEHH010000007.1 GCA_902559345.1 uncultured SAR86 cluster bacterium
CGAATGGGTAAATGAATATATGCCTTCAGAAAAATTAACTCATTCAAATGGTGCTATTATTCAAGGTGGTTTTGTAACAGGTATGATAGATGCTTGTATGTCTCAATTCATAATGTTTGAATCTAATGGAAAATCCTTACCTCTAACTTTAGACATTGATGTTAAATTTCTTAAATCTTGTTCACCAAATATAAAAACAACAGCAATTGGTAAAATCATAAAAAAAGGTAAATCTGTTGCTTTTACAACCGGTGAGCTATACCAAGATGGAAATCTTGTCGCTGTTGCATCCGCAACTAACAAAATAATTCACATACAAGATTAATTTTTAATAACTTCATTAAAAATGGATGTCCTGTCTGTTTTTGATATAATTTTTATATGGCTGAAGATAGAGCAAAATTTACTCAAATGAAGGATGGAGATGCTGAAGATTACTCCATTATTGCTGCAAGTAATGCGGAAGATTACGATCATCTAGCTGATAAAGTTCTTGATCATTTAAGGATGCTTGAACACGATTATGGAGGTTTTCAAGTGACCAGGCTTACCCATTGCCTTCAAACAGCTACAAGGGCATACAGGGATGGTAAGGACTCTGAGTATGTTGTGTGTGCTCTGATACATGATATTGGAGACAATCTTGCTCCTGCTAACCATGCTGAGCTGGCAGCAACCATATTAGAACCTTTTGTTTCTGAAGAAAATTATTGGATTGTTAAACATCATGGAATATTTCAAGGATATTATTTCTTTGAGTTTCTTGGATTAGATAAAAATATGCGTGATAAATATTCTGATAGTCCATATTTTGAAAGCTGCAGAGAGTTTTGTGAAAAATATGACCAGAATAGTTTTGATCCTGATTACGATACTTTAGATTTGGAATTCTTTATTCCAATGGTTAAAGAACTGTTTCAAAAACCTAAGAAGTCTATATATCTGCAATCATAAATGACAGATAAAAATACATTTAAGCTTCTTGAGCTTATTAAACCAGAGGTTGATTTTGATTTATCAAAGGCTCCACCTGAACCTGATTATTCAAATATTGCCAGTTGGGCTGCATTACCAGATATTGATGGCCAACAATTTTACGTACCTGATACATCATTTGCTGTAAATAAAAAAAATAATGATATTGATGTTTTTTATATACATCCTACTGGCTTTTACGAAAAAGATTGGAATTCTGATATGGATAAAAAGAAATCTGCATATGAGAGAACTGAAATTATGCTAGGCAATCAAGCCTCTGCATTCAATGAATCATGTAATATATATGCCCCAGAGTACAGGCAGGCAACTTACTATTCTTTTTTTGATGTAAATAACAACGGAAGAAATGCATTAGATCTTGCATACTCAGATATTGAATCTGCTTTTAGCTTCTTTATTGAGAATTTAAATAAAGATAAGCCATTTATAATAGCTGCTCACAGTCAAGGAGCATTACACGCCCATAGGCTTATAAATAAAATGGTTGATAATACTGATCTCAAGAATAGGTTGGTGTGCGCCTATGTAATTGGATATATTATTCCTGAAAAATATTATGAAGACCTTTTTCCAAATACAATTAAATCATCAAGCTTTAATGATACAGGTTGTATCATTTCCTGGTCTTCAGTTGTAGAAGGTTTTAAAAGAAATAGAGAGAAAACCCTTTTTTGGAAACCCGAAGGTTGGAGCGTGGAATTGATGAGTCAAAGAATTGTTTCTACCAATCCTTTTTCATGGACTAATGATGATGGTTGGTATGCAGATGATAAAAATAAATCAATAATAAATAAAGCTCAGAATTATGACTTTACAGACAGACTTAGTCCTGAACATACAGGAGCTAAAAAATCTATTGGTTTAACAAGAATTCAAGGTTTTGATTGTTCGTTAAATAATGAATCAGGATTATTAGAAGCTAGAGGAGCATTAATAGATAGTATCAAAAAAATGAAATACTTTAACGGCGATCTACACCCCTTTGATATCATGCTTTTTTGGGGTACATTAAGGCAAAATATTAAAGATAGAATAAATGCATATATATAAAACAATTGCCTTATTATTAATTATGTTTACAAACTCTAATTTACATTCATACGAAGAAGGGGTTGCAAAAAATAATGATATTGAAATTTATTATCGTGATTATGGTCCAGTAGATGCTGAGCCAATTTTACTAGTTCAAGGCTTAGGTGGACAGTTAATAAATTGGCCTCCACATTTAATTGAATTTCTTATTGAAAATAATTTTAGGCCTATTGTATTTGATAATAGAGATACAGGTCTTTCTTCAAGAATTAATAGTGATGCATTCTCAAAAGATAAAATAGATAATACAATTGTCAGAAACTACATAAGGTATTATCTTAGACTACCAATTAAATCAGAATACATCATTGATGATATGGCAACTGATGCCATTACAGTTTTGGATGCATTAGATGTAGATACTGCTCATGTTATAGGTATTTCAATGGGTGGAATGATTGCCCAAATACTTGTTGCTAATTATCCAGAAAGAGTTAAAACTTTTACACTAATTGCCTCAACAGCTTCAACACCCTCACCATTTAATGGACCAACAAGAAAAGTAAGAAAACTATTAATGAATAGAACAAAAAATCCAAATGCCACTCTTGATGAAAGAGTAGAAAGAAGTAGAAAGATTTTTAAAGAAATTGGTTACGAAGGTATAGATTTAAACACTCATGAGTTTTATGAAAATGTTAAAATTTCTGTGGACAGAGGCGGTGTAGATGATACCGGTTTTGGAAGACAAATAACATCAATCTTAGGGTCGCCTAATCGTCTAGATAAAGTCAAAACTATTTCTGCTCCTACTTTGATAATTCACGGAAAACAAGACCCATTAATAAAAGTTAAAAATGCTTATAAAGCTCATAAGCTTATTAAAAATAGCACATTGAAAATAATACCTGATATGAGGCATTTAATTGAACCTCCAGTATTCGATCAATTCAAAGAAGATCTATTAATACATCTTAATAAATAATTCATAATGCTAACTAATAAGTTTAAAATAAATTATTCTATTGGCGCTGTTGCTAATGGAATAAAGACAGATACTTTTACATTTTTTCTACTTTTTTTTTACAGTAGCGTTATTGGCTTAGAACCAGGCTTAGCTGGATTGGCAATATTAATTGCTTTATGCGTTGATGCTGTTACAGACCCCTTAATGGGAACTATTTCTGATAGAACAAACACCAAATATGGTAGACGTCATCCATATATGATGATTTCGTTCATACCTATGTCATTGGGTTACATTCTGTTATTTGCTCCAAGGCAAGATTGGGATATGTCTCAAAATGATTTATTTATTTGGATGACTTTATTTACAGTCCTAACGAGACTAGGAATGACACTTTTTGATATACCTCATAGAGCATTTGGAGGTGAAGTAACTAAAAACTATGAAGAGAGAACATTGCTAATGTCTTGGCGTGAAATGATAGGGTGGGTTGCTGGTCTTAGTAATGCATTTCTTGCATATGGTATTTTCTTTGCCGCAACTCCAGAGTATCCAAAAGGGCAGTTAAATCCTGATGCATGGTTCCCATTTGCTTTAACAGGCGCAGCATTCATGATCATTACTGTGCTTTACTCTTCATTTTCAACAAAAGAGGAAATTAAAGGCTTATCTAAATGGAGTGGGACCATATCACTTAATGAAATATTTAACGAATTAAAAATAGCTATTACAAATAAAGCTTTCTTAATTTTTTTCTTTGGAAATTTATTTTTATCTTTGGCATGGGGTTTGGCTAATACTTTAACTTTATTTGTAAATACATATTTTTGGAACCTTGAAGCTGGACAAATAAAATACTTTTTACCTTTATATCTTATAGCTACTTTATTAGCTTTTTTTATAGCACCAAGAATTATAAAAAAATTTGAAAAAAGAACAATTGTTTTAACTTCAATAGCAGGTGTTGGTATATTGTCTCCAGTAGCATTTATTATGTATAACTTAGGATTAACACCTGATCCAGAAAGTTATTTATATATGCCATTCATCAAAGTAGGGTTTGAAGGCTACGTCCCTTATTTTTATCCAGTTATTTACCCAATTTCACATTTAGTATTTTTTATTGGTAGTATTCTTATTATCTTAATTACTTTCAACATTGTTGGTATTATGATTAGAGATTCTATGGTGGGAGACATAGCAGATGAAGTTGAACTACAAAGCGGCAAAAGGCAAGAAGGGATTCTATTTGCAACAGTAGGTTTTATGCAGAAATTGAATGCTGGCTTAGGCTCATTTTTTGCTGGAATAGTTCTTACTTTTATAGGTTTTAGCAAAGACAATCCATCAATTGAGCAAGGCTACACACTGGCCCTAGTTCAGGGACCCGGAACAACTTTATTAATGATTGTACCTTTTATAATTTTTCTAGGTTACTCTTTATCCTCATCTAGACATAAAGAAATAATCAATAGCCTTAAATAAGAACTTCAAAGCATTTAGTCATTCGATTCCATAATTTTTTATGCTCAGGCCCAGCATCCGAAGATGAAAAATTATTAATGTAATGACAGATTAATGAATCAATATTATTTAAATCTTTTTTATCAGCTTTATTAAATTTATCTTGTAGGAGTTCAAGTTGAATAGTATTTCGTAGGTTTTGATATTTCTTTAATGAATCAACCTTCGCTAATATTTCAAGTTTCAAGCAAGAATATATTAATTCATCTAGATTTGATTTATTGTTTTTGTATGAGTCTTCAATCGGTCCTTTGAATACATTTTGAACATTCTCAAGGGAATCTTTATTAATAAGAACGTCATATATATTTTTATATTTAGAAAGTTTTTCATCATTTATTTTTTTTAACTGAGCTAGCTTTTTAGTTTTTATTAGATTTTTAATTTGTTTTATTTCTTTTGTATTTGAAATATTTTTGAAGTTTTTTAGTTCATTTTCAACTTCATTGACTGATTTAATATCAGAATCTAATTCACTCATTAATTTTAATACTATTTCGATTTCGTCTTTTATTGCCTGTTTCTTTTCAATAAAAAACCTGTCAGCATCTTTATTAAACTTAGACCATAATTTATTGTCATTTTTTCTTCCAGATGGTCCAATTTTTTGCCACTGACTTTTTAAATCTTTAAATTTATTTATACATATTTGATTATCTTCATCATTTATTTCATTAACCTTTCCTATTAAAAGCTCCTTTTTTTCTTTATTAATATTTTCCTGTTTTAAGATCTGATCATTTATAGGTTTCCTAGCCTCAAAGTATAATTTCTTAAGCCTATTTAAATCCTTATCTAAAACTGGTGCAAAACTTTGCCATTTTTGGAACATTTTATGTAGGTATCTACTGAGATCTTTAATTGAAGACCAGTTATCATTATTATTAATAACATAATTATTTATCTCATCAATAATTTTATCTCTTTCTATTGCGTTATTGATTTTGATTTGCTTTATTTCATCAAAATATTCTTTACATGATTCCCATGCTTTATTAGTTAATTCATTAAATTTTAACCATTGAGATTTTGAAGCAGATTTGCTTGAGATATCCAATAATTGCCACTGTCCTTGAATATCATTTATTGCATGAGCATGTTTTCTTGGATCTTTTAATGGTTGTTCTATTAATTTATTAACCATTGATATCAATTCATCTCTTTTAGGATTAGTCGCAAATGATGATATATCATCAAAATAACGGGATTTATTGATTGCTGCGTTTAGTTTGTGTCTTAACTTATTAGGAATATTTTTAAAATTTTTAGATTTATTTAATACATATCTAACTTTCTTTTGAGCATTTTTTATAGAACCGTCCAAAAATAACTTTTCAGCTATTTCTAACTCTTTAAATAAATCTTTACTAGTTTCCACAATATTTATATATGAAGTTTATAATTATACTAAATGAAAAAGCGAATTCTAACAGGAATTACAACTACAGGCACACCTCACATAGGAAATTATATAGGTGCGATAAGACCTGCTTTAGAAATGCCTAAAGATAAGGATGAATCTTTCTTCTTTCTTGCTGACTATCATTCGCTAATCAAAAACAAAGACTCTGATGATATTAAGCAATCAGTTGAGGATATAGCTCTTGCTTGGCTTTCATGTGGATTAGATCCACAAAAATCATATTTTTACAGACAATCAGATGTTCCTGAAATTTTGGAACTTAGTTGGATTTTAAATTGTGTTACTGCTAAAGGTTTAATGAATAGAGCACATGCTTACAAAGCTGCTACAGCATTAAATACAAATGATCCTGATAAGGGTATAAATATGGGATTATTTTCATATCCTATTTTAATGGCTGCAGATATTTTAATGTTTGACTCAACACATGTACCTGTAGGATCAGATCAAATACAACATCTTGAAATGACTAGAGATATTGCAGCTAGATTTAATCATTTATATAAACCATTATTAACTATTCCCGAACCTATAATCGAAGATAAAGAAAAAGTAGTTCTAGGTTTAGATGGAAGAAAAATGAGTAAGTCATATGGAAATGTTATACCTCTATTAGATGATGAAAAAAAATTAAAAAAATCAATAATGAAAATAGTAACTAATTCACTTGAACCTGGCGAACCTAAAGATTCAAATGATTGTACAGTTTTTGATCTGTATAAAAACTTTACTGATAAAGAAAAAATTACTGAATTTCAAAACCATTATGATGAAGGTATTTCTTGGGGTGATGCAAAGGAAATTCTATTTAATGTTATTAATGAAGAGCTGATGCCAATTAGAGCTAAATATAATGAACTGGTAAAAGATAAAGATTATATAAACGATGTTTTAAGGGACGGCTCTAATAAAGCTAGAGTTATTGCAAAACAAAAAATAAATGAAATTAGAGAAGTTATTGGCATAACAAATATATCTTAATGTCTATTTCAGGTTCCTCATGGTTAAAATTTGGCCTTTTTACAGTTGGTTTGGGTCAATCATTTGTTTTTGTTTTAGTCCCACCTCTCGCAAGAGATCTCGGTCTTACAGTCATTCAAACTTCTTCAATATTTGCAATATCAGCAGTTGCATGGGCTTTAACTAGTGCTTTTTGGGGGAGGGCTAGCGACAAGTACGGTAGAAGAAATATTGCAATTTTGGGTTTACTTGGATATTCAATTTCGTTAATTGCTTTAATAACACCACTCTTTTTAGTAGAAAGAAACATCCTGCATGTTGCATATTTATTTCCAGCACTAGTTCTTGGTAGGCTTATAAATGGTCTTGTAGGTTCTGCTACTAGACCAGCATCATTTGCATATGTAGCTGACACATCAACAAAAGAAAAAAGAACAGTAAAATTTGCTCGTCTCGAATCAAGCTTTTTATTAGGAACAGTTGCTGGACCATTATTAGGCGGCTTTTTATTTTTAATTACTAATGAGACACCTTTTTATGTATTTTCTTTTTTTGCTTTAATTGCAGCAATTGGTATTTATAGAGAACTAGATAATACCAACATCAAAAAAGAAAATAATATAAAAGAAGTTAAGATAAATTGGTATTCTAAAACGATCCTTCCTTTTTTAATTTATGCAGCAATTTTAAGTTTATGCCAAGCATCCTTATTACAATCTATAGGTTTTTATATAACAGATTTATTTAACGATTTTGAAAACTTACCAACTTTAATAAGTATGACATTTGCGCTCCTTTCAATTTCAACTATTGTTAGCCAATATATATTTACTGATGCTTTTCCAATGAAAAATTTTAACCTTTTATTATTTGGAACCTCATTATTAATATTTTCATATTCAACAATGGCATTTTTTCAATCCATTTCAGTCTATTATTTATCAATTATTGTTTTAGGTTTTGGGTTTGGAATGACAAGACCAGCACTAGCTTCTTCTTTATCTTTAGCTCAAACCCCTGAGAATCAAGGTTCAGCAGCAGGATATCTTGGTTCAGTGATACCAATTGGCCATATGACAACACCATTTATAGCAATGCCGATATATGCAATTAATCCAGCATACTTGTATTATTTTAGTTCAATCTTATGTATAGGATTGGTATTATTTATAATAATACATCCAACAATAAAAAAATCGAGCTTGATATGAAGAAGGCATTATTAATAGTTAATTTAGGAACACCTGATAAGCCAACTTATTTGAGCGTTTTTAAATATTTAAGGCAATTTTTAATGGATGGGAGAGTTATTAATATAAATCCTATACTGAGATTTTTCCTAGTTAATTTTATTATTTGTCCAACTAGATCATTTTCTTCGACTAAAGTTTACAAAGAAGTATGGGATTCTGATACAGGATCGCCACTTTTACACAATACAAAAAAATTAACTGAAAAATTATCTAATAAATTAAATAATTATGATGTTCATTTTGCAATGAGATACCAAAATCCATCTATAGAAAATACTCTTGAGAAGATATTAAAAAGGAATCCAGATGAGATTATTGTTCTTCCGCTCTTTCCACATTATGCTTCTGCTACAACAGGTTCTGTTTATGAAGAAATATCAAGAATAGTCTCAAATAAATGGGTGGTTCCCAACATAAGATTTATAAATCAATTTTATGATAATGAAAAATTCATAGATGCTTGGATAGACAAAGCTTCTAAATTTAATATCAACTCTTATGACAAAATTGTATTTAGCTATCACGGTATTCCTAATAGTCACGTTGATAATGTTTATCCAGATAGTGTTTGCAATGATCATAATTGTGAGTCACAAATAACTGAAGATAATAAGTTTTGTTATAAAGCAACAACGTATCAAACAACAAAAATCCTTGCTAAAAGATTAAATATTGATCCTAATAATTATCTTGTAACATACCAATCAAGGCTTACAAATAAATGGTTGACTCCATTTACTGACAAAGCCCTAGAGTCATTAGCTAAAAACGGAAATAAAAATGTCTTAGTTTTCTCTCCAGCATTTACTGCTGATTGTTTAGAAACAATTATAGAAATTGGGGATGAGTATAAAGAGTTATTTAAAAAAGCAGGCGGCAATAATCTAGATTATGTAGATTCATTAAATTATTCAGATTCATGGGCTAATGCTATTATTGACATAATTAAATAGGAATACGTAAATGTTTAAAAATGATTTATTAAAAGATAAAAGAATTTTAATTACAGGTGGTGGAACAGGCCTTGGAAAAGAAATGGCTAAACATTTTGCTGCACATGGTGCTGATTTATATATATGCGGAAGACGAGAGAATGTATTAGAAGATACAGCTAATGAAATCATGGAAAATCATAACGTTAATGTTAATTATCAAACTTTAGATATAAGAGCATCAAAAGATGTTGATGATTATATTAAATCGATATTTGATGATAAACCATTAGATGGTCTTGTTAATAATGCAGCTGGTAATTTTATCTCTCCAACTAAAGATTTATCTCATAAAGGATTTGATGCAATTGCTAACATCGTATTTCATGGAACGTTTTATATAACCCACTCAGTTGGAAAAAGGTGGATAGAGAATAAACACAAAGGATCTATTATTAGTATATTAGCTACTTGGGTTTGGACAGGATCTCCTTATGTAGTTCCATCTGCAATGTCGAAATCAGGAATTCATGCAATGACACAATCTCTCGCAGCAGAGTGGGGTAAATATGGTATTAAGGTTAATGGTATTGCTCCTGGACCTTTCCCAACAAAAGGAGCATGGGATAGACTTAATCCTGGAGATAGCAAGGACGGGATGTCTACATCCTCTGTTCCGTTAGGAAGAGTTGGCGATATGAGTGAACTTCAAAATTTAGCTACTTTTTTAATGGCAGATGGGTGTGATTATCTAACAGGACAAACAATAGGGCTTGATGGGGCTCAATATTTAACAGGTGGCGGTACATTTTCACAATTAGATAAACTTTCTGACGAAGATTGGGAAAATATGAGAAAATTAATTAGAGATGCTAATAATAAAGATAAGGCAAATAGAAGTTAATTAGGGGTAATAATATGCATAGTTATGATGAAATGAATAAAGTTCTACAAGACCAGAAAAGTTTTTTTATAAAAAATGGTGCACCGTCTATTGATTTAAGAATTGATAGATTGCAAAGACTTAAAAGTTTAATAATGGATAATCGTTATGATTTTGTAGACTCTTTAAATGCTGACTTTGGAAATAGATCAAAAAATGCCTCAATGCTTTCTGACGTTTATGGAATTGTTCCTGCAATAAATCAAGCTATTAAGAATGTAAAAAAATGGAGCAAAGCTGAAAAAAAATCTTCAAATTTTCCTTTTGGACTTTTAGGAGCAAAATCATATGTAAAATATGAACCCCTTGGAACTGTTGGAATGATTTCGCCATGGAACTTTCCAGTTAACTTAACGTTTGTTCCTCTTGTATCTATTTTTGCAGCAGGAAATCAGGTTATGCACAAACCAAGTGAACATACTCCTATAACTGCATCATTATTAAAAGATTTATGTGATAAAGCTTATGATGAAAATGAATTTGCAACTTTTCTTGGTGGTCCTGATGTTGGTGAATCATTCACTAAATTACACTTTGATCATCTTCTATATACAGGCGGTGGATCTGTGGCTAAACATGTAATGAATGCTGCTTCACAAAATCTAGTTCCCTGTACATTAGAACTTGGAGGTAAATCGCCAGTAGTTATTGGTAAATCTGCTGATCTTAAAACATCAGCTAAAAGAATAATGTTTGGCAAAACTCTTAATGCAGGTCAAATTTGTTTAGCGCCTGATTATGTAGTTGTTCATAAAGATCAAAAAGATGAATTTATCAAAGAATCTAAAGATGCTGTAACTGAATATTTTCCTGATTTAAAAAATAATGATGATTACACTTCTATTATTAATGAGAGACATTATGAAAGACTTCAAGATTTATTAACTGATGCGGTTGAAAAGGGCGCTCAGATTGATGAAATAAACCCTTCTAATGAAGACTTTTCTCAACAAGAATTTTATAAAATCCCACCTACAATAGTTAGCAATACATCTGATGACATGAAGATAATGCAAGAGGAAATTTTCGGACCATTACTGCCAGTGGTTGAATATAGTGAACTTGATGAAGCTACTAAACTAATAAATTCAAAAGATAGACCTCTAGGTCTATATTATTTTGGCAATGATAAATCTGAAGAAGAAATGGTTTTAGGTAATACTTCGTCTGGCGGGGTTACAGTTAATAATGTTATAAGTCACCTTCAACAAGACGATCTATCATTTGGCGGAGTAGGTCCATCTGGAATGGGAAGATATAAATCATTTGATGGATTTAAAAACTTTTCTAATCCACGAGCCTACTATAAGGAAGTTGGCTCTAGATTTGATAAATTTTTCGACCCTGTGAGACCTCCTTACAAAGGTGATATTGAAAAAATATTAAAAAAATTATTTAAATAGTTTTGTGTCGTCTGTATCTCTGAAATTAGGTTATAAATACCTTAGATCTAATAAAGGAGGTATGTTCTCTTTTACTACTTCACTTGCAATTATCGGATTATTGATTGGAATATCTAGCCTAATAGTTGTTACTTCAGTAATGAATGGCTTTGAAAAGGAGCTTGAAAATAGAATATTAGGTGTAATACCGCACTCTGTAATTGAATCAAGTGATCAAATTGATAATTATCCTCAACTAGTTGAAAGGTTAAAAAATCACCCAGATATAATAGATGCTTCAGCTTATATAAATATTCAAGGTCTTATTTCTTCTCAGTACAGTAGCAAAGGAGTAAGTGTAATTGGCATTGATATAAACAATGAAAAAAATATGTCTATTATTCCTGATTATATGCTTATTGGAGATATAAATAATTTACAAGAAAACAATTCAATAATCATCGGTTCATTGTTAGCTGCGAATCTAGGTGTGTATACAGGAGATGTAATTAACGTCACAACATCAGATATTAAAACTTCTATTATTGGCTCTTACCCATTATCAGTGAACCTTAAAATTGTTGGTATTTTTGAGTTAAAAACGGAAATAGATCAATATATGACCCTAATTTCCCATGATACTGCACAAAAATTAAAAAATATTTCACCAACCGAAACATTATCAATTAGATTAAAAACTAACAATCTTTTCAATGCTGATTATATAACTGAAGATGCTATAAATAATTTAAACATAGAAGAAGTTTCTTATTCATCATGGAAAGATTCTCATGGAACTCTTTTTGAAGCTATTAAATTTGAAAAATTATTAATTAGTTTAATGTTATTTTTAATTGTTGCAGTAGCTTCAATTTTAGTTCTATCAACTGTCATAATGACAGTAAAATCAAAAGAAAGAGAAGTTGGCATTCTATTAACTCTTGGCGCAAGCTCTAAGCAAATAATACTAATATTTTTTGCACAAGGATTAATCGTTAGCTTTATAGGTATTGTTTTAGGTATTTTCGTGGGTTTTTTATTAACATTAAATCTCAATAATATTGTTAGTGCAGTTGAAAATATATTAGAAAGGAATCTCTTAGAGGCTTATTTTATAAACTACTTTCCTTATCATATTGATTACTATCAAGTATTTATAATATGTTTAATATCATTCATTATTAGCTTGATATCATCTTTAATACCATCTTTAAGAGCTATTAAATTAAACCCAGTACAAATTCTTAGGCATGAATAAATTATATTGTAATAAGATTTCTAAATCATTTGTTATCAATAAAGATAAATTAAATGTTCTTTCAAATATAACTTTGGAGATATCAGAATCTGAAAAAATTGCAATATCTGGTAAATCAGGTGCCGGTAAATCAACATTGCTTCATATAATGGCAGGCCTAGATAATCCTACCGCAGGCCATATTTCTTTTAATGATAAAAATTTTTCTAAGCTTAGTCGTAATGCATTGAGTAAAATAAGGTTGTTAAATTTTGGATTTGTTTATCAGTTTCATCATTTACTTGAAGATTTAACAATTGAAGAAAATATTTCTTTACCTGCATTTCTAAATAACTCATTTAATAAAGAAAAAAAACACCAAATAGATCTTCTTATGAAAGAATTAAATATTTACGATCGTAAAAAACATCTACCTTGGAAACTATCTGGTGGAGAAAAACAAAGAGCTGCAATCGCTCGAGCTTTAACAAACAAACCTAAATTTTTATTCCTTGATGAACCAACTGGCAACTTAGATGATGAGAATGCTCTAATTATTCAGAATATTTTAATAAAACTATCTGATGAATACGGTATTGCTTTAATCACAGCTACTCATGATAATGAATTTATTAAGGTATTTAATAAAGTATATAAACTTAAAGATGGAAAATTGTCATAGATAAATGAATGAATTTATAACAGCTGGCGGACCCTTTATGTGGCCATTATTGGCATGCAGCATTCTAATAATAAGTATTTCAATAGAAAAATTATGGTTTCTTCAAAACAGGTTAGTCTCTCCAAAAGGACTATCAAACCAAATAATGAATTTATTAAATAATGATTTATTATCTAACAAACAAGCAGCAGAAATATCAAATCTCTCATCTTTAGGGTTTTTACTAATTAATTGCATAAAATATAAAAATCTTCCTAGAGAAAATCTTGAATCAAAAATAGAAGAAAAAGCAATTGAGGTTAAATATTTTTTAGAAAGACGATTATCAATGTTAGGAACAATTGCAACTATTAGTCCATTATTAGGCTTATTAGGTACAGTTGTTGGTATGATCACAGCCTTTACTGGCTTAACTGAAACATCTGGTGCAAATCCTGATTTACTAGCTTCTGGAATATCACAAGCGCTAATAACTACAGCCTTTGGGTTATTAATTGCTGTTCCTGGACTTGTCTTACATAAATATTTTGAACAAAAAATAAATTATTTACTAATAAGTCTTCAAAAGGAAGTTTCTGGATTTATTGATGTTATTAACAAATGAAATTTATAAAAGAAAACAAATCATCTTTCTCTATTGAGATTACGCCATTAATTGATATTGTTTTCTTGCTTGTAATATTTTTTGTCGTAACTTCGAAAGTTGGTGATTCGCAATTTCTTTCTCTTGATTTACCTAAAACTGAATCATTTCAATATGAAGTTGTCCAATCATCTAATGAGATTGTAATTACAAATAATGGCAATATATATGTTAATAATGATGTATTTAATATTAATAATATAAATGATTTAGAACAAGCAATTTTTGAGCTAGATAACAATGGAACTTCTATGATATTAAGCGCTGAATCAGATAGTCTTCATCTATGGGTAATAACAATGATGGATATATTAAATAAATACGGTTTTAATGAAGTACAAATAAGAACAATTGAAAAATGAAAAAAGGAACTTTAAGAAGGCTTTTAAGTTATACATATAGATATAAATGGTCATTTTTTATAAGTGTTATTGGTTTTATTAGCTTTGCGTTTGCTGATATTGCAGCTGTTGAATGGATTAGAAGGATTATTGGATTTATTAATTCTGATGAAGAAAATTTTAGCTCTATATTAGCTCTATCACTAATATTTATTGCGCTAGGAAGAGGAATAGGATTTTTTATCGGTAACTATTTTATGTCAAGAGTGGGTTTTGGAATAGTCCATGATCTTAGAGAAGAATTGTTCCACAAACTTCATGATCTACCAAAATCATATTTTGATTCTAATCAGTCTGGCCAGTTGATAAATAGAATAACTTTTACAACAACTCAGGTTTCTGGAGCTGCTTCTAATGCTGTAAAAACATTAATTAGAGAAGGATTCTTATTAATAGGTTTATTTACATACTTAATGATACTTAACTTTAAATTAACCTTACTTCTTATTGGCACAGCTCCACTTATTGCTCTCATAGTTTATGTTGCTGGTAAAAGATTAAAGAAATTAGCTACAAAGATTCAAACAGCTATGGGTGATGTTACACATATTGCATCTGAAGCTGTAGATGGTCATGTTGAAATAAAAAGTTTTAATGCGCAAGATTATGAGAATTCAAGATTTTTTGTAGCTAATAAATCTAACAGAAACCAAAATTTAAAATTAGAAGCTACAGGCAATTTGGCAACACCCATAATACAGGTATTAGTATCAATCTCTTTATCAATAGTTGCTTATTTTGCACTTGGAGCAAAACTAGGTATTTCTCTTGATGCAGAAACTTTTGTGGCATTTTTTACCGCAGCAGGATTAATGGCTAAACCAATAAGACAATTATCTAGTATAAATATGATTATTCAAAAAGGCCTTGCAGCAGCCAATGAAATATTTGATCAATTAGATGAAGAAATTGAGAAAGATAATGGAGAAAATAATAATCCTATAGAAGGTTATATTAAATTTAATGATATTAATTTTTCATATGAAATAGGATCACAAGTATTATCTAATATAAGTTTTTCGATTGATAAAAATGAAACAGTTGCGATTGTAGGTAAATCAGGCTCAGGAAAGTCTACAATAGCAAACCTTATACCCAGATTTTATAATTATACTTCTGGTGATATTTTAATTGATGATGTTCCAATATCAGAATATTCTCTTACTCATTTAAGATCATCCATATCTATAGTTAATCAATCACCTTCATTATTTAACGATACTATTGCTAAAAACATAGCGTATGGAGATGACTCAATTGACGTAGATAAAGTAAAAGAATCAGCCAAGCTATCAGGTTGTGAAGAATTTATAAATAACCTACCTGAAGGTTATGAATCAGAGATAGGTGATGACGGTGTTTTATTGTCTGGTGGTCAAAGACAAAGACTCGCCATAGCCAGAGCTTTTTATAAAGATTCGCCGATAATTATATTAGACGAAGCAACATCATCTCTAGATACAGAGTCAGAACTAATAGTTCAAGAAGCTTTAGAAAAGTTAATTAATAATAGAACAACTATAGTTATAGCACATAGACTCTCTACAATTGAAAACGCTTCAAAGATTATTGTTTTAGACAATGGTCAAATCGTTGAATCCGGAACTCATAATGAATTAATTGAAAATAAATCTGTTTACCATTCTTTATATAAGAATAAATTTGAAGATTCTCCAAAAGCATCAGTACCAAAAGCCCAATCAACACAATTATATATGCCAGAATATGAAGATGAACAATCAACAAGTTTTGTTGTTGATAGTTGGTACAAAAAAAGTTTGTGGTTATACCTGCTTTATCCATTCTCGTTATTGTTTTCCTTCTTAACTACTAGAAGAAGGAAAAAGTTTACTAAAAATAAAATTGAATCATATACACCCGATATCCCAATTATTGTTGTTGGAAATCTAACTATAGGCGGAACTGGTAAAACACCTTTAGTTAAACATATAGCTATGGAATTATTGAATAAAGGATATAAGCCTGGGATTGTTAGTAGAGGATATGGAGGTAAATTTAAAGAAACACTCAAAGTTGATAGCAATACTCCAGTAAAAAAAACAGGAGATGAAGCTCAAATTCTTGCAAAATTAAATTTACCATTTTATATCGATAAAAATCGAGTTAGAGCTGTGAAAACCCTTATTAATAACCATGATTGTAATGTAATAATTTCTGATGATGGATTACAACATTATAAAATGGGGCGCGCTATAGAAATAGCTGTCATAGATGGTAAACGTAGATTTGGAAATAATTTAACTTTTCCAGCAGGACCATTAAGAGAATCTAAAAAGAGATTAAAAACAGTAGATTTTATTGTAAATAATAGTGGGCCAACTGAAGAAGGTGAATTTTTGATGAATATTAGCCCATCTAAATTTATTCATTTAAAATCAGGCAAATCTTATAATATCGATAATTGGCCAATGCATAAACAAATTCATGCAGTAGCTGGCCTTGGTAATCCTGGTAGATTTTTTGATTTACTTAATAAATTGGGTTTTGAAATCATAAGACATCCTTATCCAGATCATCATAAATTTACTTCAAGTGATTTATTTTACTTAGATCATCTTCCAATAATGATGACTGAAAAAGATGCATCAAAATGCATAGATTTTGATAATAATAAAATATGGTACTTAACAATAGATGCAGATGTTAATAATAGATTTATAGATAAACTTGATGAAAAACTAAAATCAATAAAATAATATGAATAAAAATTTTTGTATTATCATACCGTCTCGCATTGGTTCAACACGTCTTCAAAACAAACCTCTTATTAACTTAGGCGGACAAAGCTTAATACAAAGAGTTTATAAAAATGCTTCACAAATTTGCTCAGATTCATATATAGCAACAGATTCAGATCTTATAAAAGATAATTTAAAAAATATAACCCAAAATGTAATTATGACTTCTGAGGATCATATATCAGGCACAGATAGAATATGTGAAGCTGCAAATACACTACAAATCGAAGACAATACATTAATTTTAAATTTACAAGGCGATGAGCCTTTTATACCTAAAGATTTATTACTAAAAGTAATAGATGACTTTTTTTCTTCTACATGCGATGTAATTACCGTGTCTAGTGACCTTATATCAGATGATGATTTAAATAATCCAAACTGTGTTTTAGTTGAAGTTGATAAAGATAGTTATGCAACCAAATTCTCAAGATTAGAAAAAATTAATAACCCAAAAAGACATATTGGTATTTATGGATATTCATTTAAGACTTTGAAAAAATTAGTTAGTCTAAAGCCTACTCAGAATGAACTAAAATATAAATTAGAACAACTTAGATTTATCGAAAATGGTTTTTCTATATATGTTTCAAATTATGATAAAGAAATTCCAAGCGGGATCGATACGCCTGAAGATGTAAAGAATGCAAATATTTATTTATTAAATAATGAAAATTCTTGAAAATCACATAATCATAAATTCATTAAAGATTAAATCAGTTTCAAGTTATTACATAGAGATAGATAACTTAACATGTTTCAATAAATTGCATGATTTTATAAACATAAAAGATCTTCCAGTAATTATTTTAGGTGAGGGAACAAATATAGTCCCTCCAAATTTATTTAATGGTATTGCGGTTAAACCATCTTTTACACAAATTGATTTTAAAGATAATTTTGTTGAGGTTGGAGCTTCTGTTAACTGGAATTTTTTTGTTAATCATATGATTAATAAAAATATAAATGGATTTGAGAATTTATCACTTATCCCAGGTTCAGTAGGTGCTGCCCCCATACAAAATATTGGGGCCTATGGTCAAGAGGTATCAAACTTAATAGAGGAAGTTCATTGTTATGATTATAAAAAAAATATTTTTATAAAATTAACTAATGAGCAATGTAACTTTTCATATAGAGATTCATTATTAAAAAATACTAATTTAATAATTTACAAAGTAGTATTTAGAATAAATAATTCTAATAAATTAAATCTAAACTATCATTCAATTCAATCTTATATCGATGATAATAAGATTGATAAAGATAGCCTTAATCAAAAGCTTTTATCAAAAATAATATGTAAAATTAGAAATAAAAATTTACCTGATCCTAATATTATTCCCAATGCGGGTAGTTTTTTTAAAAACCCAATTTTAAAAGAAAATGATATTAAAATAGACAACCTATCAATCAATGATTTGGTAATCTGGAAATTAGATAATACATATTCAAAAATAGGAGCAGCTAGGTTGATTGATCTTATAAAAAATAAATTAAATATTAATGAAAATGTATTTATCTATGACAAACATTCACTTGTATTAATAACTAATTCAAAAGCCTCTCAGAATGATATTCTAGATTTTGCAAGTCAGATTCAAGATATTGTTTTTGACACTTTCAACATAACTTTAGAAATAGAACCTACTGTAATAATTAATTAGATATGTTTTTTGGATCAGCATTATTACATTTAATTGCTCTAACAAGCCCAGGACCAGATACTGCAATAGTTGTAAGACAAGTATCTTTATATGGAAGAGCTGAGGGCTTCAAGGCATCATTAGGAATAGGTATAGGTATTTATATACATTGTATGTTAGCAGTTAATGGTATTTCACTTTTTATACTAGAAGATAAATTATATAAACTTATTATCAGCATGTTTGGAAGTATTTATATATTATACCTAGGGATTAGTATGTATTTTAGCAAAGAGAACTCATTAACAAATACTAATCAAACCATTAAAAATAAAAACAGTATTTTAATAGGACTAATTACTAATATTTTCAATGTTAAGGCTTTTTTATTTTTTATTTCTATTTTTAGTATGTTAATGGATTCATTAGATAATATTTTTTATTATATATTTCCAATCTATTTTGCAATTACATCTTACCTTTGGTTTAGTTTTTTGAGTTACATTATGACAGCATCAGAAAACAAAACATTTAATATTTATTCAAATAAATATATTCCAACATTTATGGCTTTTGTATTATGTTTAATTGGGTTAATTATATTTTCTAAATCAATATATGAGTATTTCTAAGATTAAAAATGATCTAGAGGGTCATGATAACTTTCCTCCAGTTGATAAATGGAATCCAGATTTATGTGTTGGACAAGAATTTTTTATAGACAGGGAAGGCAATTGGTTTTATAACAATTCACCAATCAAAAATTTAAAACTTATAAATCTATTTTCTACAGTTTTAAAGAAAGAATCTAATGATTATTTTCTAGTAACTCCAGTAGAAAAAGTTCTAGTTAAAGTTGAAATAGCGCCATACGTAATTATTGATTTTAAAATGACTAATGACTCTATAATGTTAATTACAAATATGAATTACAAGTTTGTTTTGAATAAAGATAATTCAACAAGATTGATTGAATATCAAAATTCAATCATTCCAATAGTAAAAGTAAGGAATAATATTGAAGGTTTTTTTAATAGAAATACATACTATAAATTAGTTGATTTAGCTCTAGATAAAAATTTTATTGAAAATCATATTTTATATATTCCAAGTAAGAATTTAAATCATCCAATAGGTAAAATTGCATAAAAAAAAATATTTACAAAATAAAATATGTCCTATTTGCAATAAAGCATTCTCTTGGAGGAAGAAATGGAAAAAAGATTGGGATAACGTAATTTATTGTAGTGAAAAATGTAGAAGATCTAAGAATTTAAAGTCTGATTAATCCATTCGTCAATATAATACTCTAGCAAGTCTAAAGGCAAAGATCCTCTTTTCAACACTTCATCATGAAAGTCTTTTATATCATATTTATCACCAAGTTCTTTCTCAGCTCTTTCTCGAAGTTCTAAAATCTTTAGTTGACCAATTTTATATGCAAGAGCTTGGCCTGGCCATGCAATATACCTATCGACTTCATTTTCTATATCTAATATAGATTTAGCTGAATTCTCTACAAATAAATTAATGGCATCTTCTCTAGACCAATCTTTGTAATGCATGCCGGTATCAACAACCAATCTTATTGCTCGCCACATATCGTAAGTAAGTTGCCCAAATTTGTCGTATGGATCATCATAAAGATTTATATATTCACCTAGTTCCTCACTATACAAACCCCATCCTTCAACAAATGCAGTTATTCCTTGATATTTTCTAAATGTAGGCACATTTTCTAATTCTTGGGCAATTGATATTTGAAAATGATGACCAGGAACAGCTTCATGGACTGTTAGGACAGGAATTTCATATTTAGGTCTTGAGTCAGGCTTATAGAGATTTGCATAAAAGTAACCCGGCCTTCCTGGGCTAGGGCTATTGTAATATGCTGTTGTTGTGAATGGAGCTGACTCAGAAGGTATAGGTATAACACCATAGGGCGCTCTTGGAAAAACGTTAAATAATTTAGGCAATAATGGATCGATTGTTTTTGACATAATTAAATATGCATCAAAAAGATCGTCTGGATTATCATAATAAAATCTTGGACTAGTTCTTAAATAATTAAGAAATGAATTAAAATCTCCATCCCAATTGACCAATTCAATAATTTCTTCCATTTCGGATCTAATACGTTCAATTTCTTTAAGTCCAATATCATGAATTTCGTCAGGTGTAAGATCTGTCGTAGTATAGTGCTTAGCTAATTCCTCATAGTATCGTTTGCCATTAGGTATATCTTTTATACCAATCGAATCTCTTGAGTTAACTAAATAATCATCTTTTAAGAAATTATTAAGCTCTTCATAAGCTGGATTAATCTCATTATTGATTAAAGTTTTTGCTTTATTTATTAAATCCTCTTTTTCTGTTGGTGTTAATAAGTTTTCATCTGCTTCTAAGAAAACTTTTAAATATGGATTTGATTCAATATCAGAATTAATGATTGCATCTATTTGAGCGACAACACCACGAGTCACTAATTTTGGTTGTGTATACCCATTTTTTAATCCCTGTTTATTAATATCTAAGAAAGTTAATATATTTTCTGAAAACTGTTCTAATCTACTTAACCAATCGTAGTAGTCTTTTTTAGATTGATATACCAAACGATTCCCTGTTTCGTAAAAGCTTTGGATACCACCTCGTTGATTTAATCTGAGATAATAAATAGGGAACTGGCTAAGATTAAGATCACTTTCAATATCAAATTTTTTAAGATTATAGTTAAGCTTGTTATCTTCGCTTAATTTATCCGGGTTAATATCATTAAGCTTAATTAGTGATTCTAAATCTAGATTTCTATCTTTATTAAATTGATCAATCGTTATTGGGTTTAGCTTGTCATTAAATCTTTTATCTCCAGTGTAAGATGCAAAAAGAGGGTTGTTTATTAGAGTTTCTTCCCAATCAGATTCTAAATATTTAATAAATTTCTTATTTTCATCAACTTGAACAACTATATCTTTTTTAATTATTTCATCAGATTCTTCAAGTGAAGTACAAGAATTTAATAATAGTACGAATAGAGCTGTTACAAGAGTATATTTATTCATTACATATTTGGATAATTAGGTCCGCCAGGTCCCTCAGGACTTACCCAATTTATATTTTGTGATGGGTCTTTAATATCGCACGTCTTGCAATGAACGCAGTTTTGCGCATTGATAACAAATTTATTTTCACCATCCTTTTTTACAACCTCATATACACCAGCAGGACAATATCTCTGTGCAGGTTCATCATACATTGGGAGATTTACGGCGATAGGTATTGAAGCATCCTTTAATTGTAAATGACAAGGTTGATCTTCTTCATGATTTGTATTGGATAAATACACAGAAGAAAGCTTATCAAATGAATAGGTTCCATCAGGTTTTGGATATTCTATTTTTGGCATATCATCAGCTTTCTTTAAACATGCGTAATCTGGAGTAGGGTGATTCATAGTAAAGGGCAGCCTGCCTCTAAATATGAACTGATCTATTACATTAATTGCTGCGCCAAATAAAGCGCCAAACTTATGGAATATTGGACCAAAGTTTCTTGATTTATAAAGTTCGTCATAAATCCAAGATTTTTTTATTTTGGAATCAAAATCAGTACTGAGATTATTATTTAATACATCAAAAGCATGCTCTCCTGCTAGTTGACCTGATTTCATTGCGGTATGTGATCCTTTAATTTTAGAAAAAACTAAAGTTCCAGCATTACATCCAATTAAAAGACCGCCAGGAAATTCCATCTTTGGTAAAGACTGAAGTCCACCTTTTATTAATGCTCTTGCACCATACGACAATCTTTCACCACCAACTAGATATTTTTTTATTGAAGGATGAGTTTTCCATCTTTGAAATTCATCAAAAGGACTAAGATGAGGATTTTTATAATCTAATGGAATAACAAATCCAATATATGCTTCATTATTTTCACCATGATAAAAATAAGAACCAGCGGCAATATCTGGAGTAGGCCAACCATTTGTATGTATTACTAATCCTTCTTCATGTAATTTTGGATCAATTTTCCATACTTCTTTAAAGCCTATTCCATAATGTTGAGGATCTTTATCATCAGACAAATTAAATTTATTAATCACTTGTTTACCCAAATGACCTCTGCAACCTTCACCAAGTATAGTTAATTTTGCCCTAATATTTATGCCTGGTTCATTTGCGTCTTTCAATTCACCACTTTCTGATATTCCCATGTCACCAGTTTGAACACCTACAACTTTATCATCTTCCATTAAAAGTTTGCTTGCTGGAAATCCAGGAAATATCTCAACTCCTAAACTTTCTGCATGCTCACCAAGCCATCTGCAGAGATTTCCTAAACTTATGACATAATTTCCATGATTATTCATTGCTGGCATAACAAAAGGCGGAACCGGAATACCAATATTCTTTAGTAAATAAAAGATTTTATCCTTTTTAACAGGTACATTAAGAGGAGCATTTAATTCTTTCCAATTTGGAATTAATTCATCTAAAGCATTTGGTTGAAAAACATTACCAGAAAGGATGTGCGCGCCAATTTCTGAACCCTTTTCAAGCAAACATATAGAGTAATTTGTATTGTTTTTATTATTGAGTTGTGCAAATTTTATAGCTGTAGCTAGGCCTGAAGGTCCGCCACCTACAATTACAACGTCATACTCCATAGTTTCTCTGTGCATAAGATCCTTTTAATAATAGTGTAATTATTTAGTCAAATACTTTACAATTATAGCCTCTTATAAGTGTCAATTATATATATATTGTAGTTATGAAAATTTTAGTACCAATAAAACGAGTTGTGGACTATAACGTTAAGGTAAGGCCACTTTCAGATAATTCAAACGTTGATTTAAATAATGTAAAAATGGCTGTTAACCCATTTTGTGAAATAGCATTAGAAGAGGCAGTTAGACTTAAAGAATCTGGCAAGGCTTCAGAAATAATAGCTGTTTCAGTTGGTAAATCTGAATCACAAGAACAATTACGAACAGCTTTGGCTCTTGGGGCTGACAGAGCAACATTAATTGAAACCGATTCATTATTAGAGCCTTTAGCTATAGCAAAGGTTTTACAAAAAGTAGTTAATGATGAAAAGCCTGACTTAATTATCTTAGGAAAACAGGCAATTGATGGTGATAATAATCAAACAGGTCAGATGTTAGCAGCCCTTCTTGATTATCCCCAAGCTACAAATGCATCTGAAGTACTTTTAGATGAAACATCAGTCAAAGTTACAAGAGAGATTGATGGCGGTCTTCAAACATTGGAGTTAACTATTCCAGCTATCATTACAACAGATTTAAGACTAAATGAACCCAGATATGCATCATTACCAAATATTATGAAAGCTAAAAAGAAAGAGCTTAACGTTATATCAGCAACAGAAATGGGAATTGATATAGGCTCACGAACTGAATTACTTTCTGTCGAACTACCGCCATCAAGAGAAGCTGGAATTATAGTTGAAAGCGTTGATGAATTAGTAGATAAATTAAAAAATGAAGCAAAGGTGATTCAATGAGTATATTGGTAATAGCTGAACATGATAATGTGAGCTTAAAAGGCTCTACTTTAAATACAATTACTGCAGCAAATTCTCTTTCTGGAGATGTAACAGTCTTTATTGCTGGTTCTAATATTTCTGATGTTGTTTCAGAAGCACAGTCTCTTGATGGTGTAGCTAAAATATTTAAATGTGATAGCGAAACATATGCAAATTCAATTGCTGAAGATTTATCTTCTTTAATTTTATCTAATTGTAATGGTTATACCCATATTCTTGCTCCTGCAACAACTTTTGGTAAAAACCTTATGCCGAGGATATCTGCTAAGCTAGATTCTCAACAAGTTTCTGACATTATATCTGTTGAATCTGATGATACATTTAAGAGACCAATATATGCTGGAAGTTGTATTGCAACAGTTAAGTCTAATGATACTGTTAAAGTAATTACAGTTAGATCAACAGCCTTTGATGCAGTTAGTAAAAATAATAGCGGGGTAGAGGTCATCAATATCTCTCCAGAAGAATCATCAGGAATAAGTAAGTTTGTAGGTGAAGAACTTGCTCAAAGCGATAGGCCTGAACTTACTGCTGCAAACATTGTTATATCAGGTGGACGTGGGATGCAATCAGGCGATAATTTCCATTTATTAGATTCAATTGCTGACAAACTTGGCGCTGCTGTTGGAGCTTCAAGGGCGGCAGTAGATGCTGGCTTTGTTCCAAATGATTACCAAGTTGGACAAACAGGTAAGATTGTTGCACCAGACTTATATATTGCTGTAGGTATATCTGGGGCAATTCAACATCTTGCTGGAATGAAGGACTCAAAAGTTATTGTTGCAATAAATAAAGATGAAGATGCCCCAATTTTCCAAGTAGCAGATTATGGACTTGTCGCAGACTTATTTTCAGCTTTACCTGAACTAGATTCAGCACTTTAAATATAAATTGAAAAATATCTTTGTTAAAGAAAACGCTTTTAAGATAACACTTTCTGTAAGTATCTTATTTTTAATTATTTTTACTGTTCTTAACTATTTTCAATTACTTCAGTCTGTAACTGAAGATAATTTATCTATCATTGGTGAGGCTTCAAGGTGGTGTGAAAGAGTAAGTGACGGTATTTTTAGAGAGCCTATTAATACATTAACTAATCTAGGTTTTATGGTGGCTGGTCTTTATATCTTATACAAATTAACCAATGAAACCTCGTTTAATGAATTCTCAGGACTAAATAAAATAACTATTCTTTATGGCGTTGCTGTGGTGTATTTAGGACCTGGTTCTATGATGATGCACGCTACTAATACTGAATGGGGTGGCTGGGCAGATAATCTTAGTATGGTTATGTACATAATAATTCCATGGTTATATAACTGTTACAAAATGTCTGATGGTAACCAAAATACATTTATCAAAGCGTATATAGCTATTGTAATTATTTATTCCATATTAAGAGGTAACTTTGGTAATGGAATGGGAATTGGTTTAGATCTTTTTGGTGTTTCAATAGGCCTATGGGTTATCAGTGAATTTTTGTATAGATTTTGGTCACCATCTATGAGATTTTTATCAGGTTTTATAGGTTTTTTGGTCTTAATGTTATTTGGTACTATGCCAAATGAAGTATTTCTGAATATTAGTGACTATTGGTGGATCATTTTCTTTTGGTTACCAGGCTTATTAGCATCAAAAAAACCAGCTGGTGTGAGAACTTACAGATGGTATTTTGCTGGTATGGTAGCTTATTTGGCAGCTTTTTATATTTGGTTACAGGGTAATGCAACTATAAATCCAGATATCCTAACTAATGGTGTATGTAACCCAGATTCTTTAATTCAAGCACATGGAATTTGGCACTTACTTACAGCTATATCTACAATATTTTTCTTCTACCATTATAGATCTGAAAAATTAGTTTAGAATATTCTCGCAACCACTACCAGCTATTAAATCTAAAGTAGATTTTTTATCCTCATTTGATAATTTATTAAATTCATCTTTAATCCAATTAAGACACTTTACTTGATATGGGAATGTTTTCTGTTTCCAAATAGAACCATCTATTGATGTTTCCCAAACATCGTCACCTTTTTCATAAGCTTTTGCATTTGCAATCAGACAGGGAATATAAACTTTACCTACTTCCTTAAATAATTCGATTAGAGATAGTGGAATCTGATTTATATCAATCCACCCATAATCGTTATTTTCAAAGTAATTTAACTTATTCTCATTATTAATATCCTCACCGTTCACACCAAAAAATTCACCAATTCCTCCACTGTCATGCAATCCCGATAAATCTGACATAACATTCACCCACGAGACAGTTCTTGGTGATTTTTTATATGCAATATTTCGAGGTGTAGGATCAAATCCTACTAGTTGAGTAAGTTGACCATATAAACCAAAATCGGATGACGATGGTCGTTGCCCAAACATAAAAGGTAAATCTTTAAGGTGTTTTTCCATTAACAATAAATAGCGTTTATAGCTTTGATCAATAAGCTTTGCTGTATCATCATTTGATCCAACAACCCATAATCTATTAATTTGCCTATCTGCAATAATGTTAGCAAATTGGTTCATTGATTTATCATCTATATTTATTTTGTGTTGAAGAACAAGCATTTTTTTTGCATTTTCAGCATCTTCATTAAAATACCACCTATAGTGAAACATATATTTTGTTGTCCATTCGTCAGCAAAATCTTCTAATAAATAATTAAGAAAACTTAGTATAGGTGAGGGCGGTATTACAGATTTCTTTTTATATATTTCTTCAAGATATCTTATTATTGGAGTTGTATCTGTCTTACAATTATTTGAACCATCATTATTTTTAAATACCATAGTTGGCAATAAAATTGGATTTGGAGGCTCAATATCAAGAAAAGATAAATTCTGAAGTACATCTCCCCATGACACTGAGTAAGGAATATTTCTATATCTTAGAAGAGATAAGATTTTTTGAGTATAAGGAGATCCCACATTCCCAAATACCTTTATAGAATCTGACATTAGATTCTATCCAATTGGATTTCCTGTTTCTTCACCAAGTTTAATGGCTTTTTGAAATGGTTCTCTTGATTCAATATTAGATACATATTTTTTTATATTAGTCATATCTTCATTTACACAACCTAATCTATTTGCCATATAACAGGAATGACCTAACATACAATCAGCAGCTGAAAACTCACCAATCAAGTAATTCTTTCCTTCTAAGAAATCGTTAACTGGAGTTAAAGATTTTGAAAGTAGCTTTTTTGCTTGATTTAAAACCGTTTCATCTCTTCTATCAGGAGGAAGTAGTACTGTTTGAACTACAATTTGATTCATTGGAGGCATCACCATACCCTCACAGAAGTGAAACCATTGGAGATAATATGGATATTCTTTGGAATCTATATTAGGTTTTAATCTTCCTTCACCATATTTATCAAGTATGTATTGAATAATTGCACCTGATTCAAAAATTGAAATATCTCCATCTTCTATAACAGGGACTCTTCCTAATGCGTGTCTAGACCTATGTTCTGGTGATTTAAGACCTTCTTTTGTAAAGGGTAGAACTTCCAAGTCGTATTGTATATTCAATTCCTCTAAGAGCCATGCTACTCGTCCTGCTCTTGTTCCTGGTGTTAAATACAGTTTTATCATAGTAACTCCTTATTTTTTTACCATTTTTTGTGCATTTTTAATAAATTCTTTTGTTTTTTCCTCATCATCTATATCTTTATCAATTTTTATCTCAATTGGTACTTTTATTCCTTTAAGCATTCCAGGCTGATCATACATAGCATTTTTCCATCTTTCTAGATGTTCTAATCCATCAGTTGAAACCCCTGACCATTTATGTGTTCTTACCCAACACCAATTTGCAATATCAGCAATTGAATATTCTCCTGCTAACCATTCATTATCTTTTAAATGTAAATTAAGTACTTCAAATAATCGTCTTGATTCGTTTTGATATCTATCAATAGCTGGTTGAATTTTTTCAGGAAAGTATCTAAAAAAAACATTAGCCTGTCCCATCATTGGACCAATCCCACCCATTTGGAACATAAGCCATTCTAAAACCTTTGCTCTTTTTTCAGGATTTGTTGAAATTAAATTATTTGCCTTATCGGCTAAATAAATCATTATTGCTCCTGATTCAAATATAGATAAATTGTTTGATGTATCCACTATAGCTGGTATTCTTCCATTGGGACTGATTTTTAAAAAATCAGGATTCTTTTGCTCACCCTCAGAAAGATTTACAAGTATAGCCTTATAATCCATTTCTAATGCTTCAAGTGTGCAAGAAACCTTATGACCATTAGGAGTAGGCGCTGTATATAAATCAATCATATTTAATCCTCTATAAAATCAATTAATACTTTAGATAATTCTTTTGATTTAGTCCATTGAAAAAAATGACCGCCACCAATATTTTTAGCTTTTATTGCATTTGGAACCATATTTAGTACATCTTTTTCCATGTCATTAGTGACAGGGTCATTACCTGCAAAAACTGAGAGAAAAGGCTTATCAGTTTTATTAAAAAACTCTCTTGCCTTTTTTTGAGCATCTAAAGATTTATCTGGGATTATCGGGACATGACTCGGCATAGCTCTGCATGCCATTTTATATTTTGGTGATGGAAAGGGCGCTTCATACGCTTTCATTAAATCACTCATATAAGGTGATATTTTTGATAAGCCTAATTTATGAAATATATAATGATTTCTAATTTCATTTTTTGACCTTCTTTCCATCATAGATGAATTTAATAAACCAACTGGAAGATTCTTAGTATCCCAACAAAATTTCTGCCAATACATAAATTTTAATGCAGGATGATTTTTACCAGAGTCCATTTTACTTACTTCTTTTGACATGGTTAGTGGAGTAAGTTTAATTGTTGATTTTCTAAATTCATTCACTTCATCAATAATAGCTTTTTGAGTCTTTGGCATATAAGGCAATCCAGTGTTTCCTATAGCTATTTTTATGAATCTATCAGGATTATCAACAATCACTCTCAGCCCAATTAATCCTCCCCAATCTTGGCCAAAAAATATTAAATTATTTAAATCATTTTTAATAATCCATTGATTCATCCAATCTACTTGATTCTGATAACTATAATTTTCGCGTGATGCTGGTTTATCTGATTTACCATAACCAACTAGATCAGGCGCAATAACTCTTATACCCGACTCATTTAAAATAGGAATCATTTTTGAATATAAATAACTCCAAACCGGTTGACCATGCATTGCTAATAAAATCGGACCATCAGATGGACCTTCGTCAATATGATGAATTCTTATTTCACTTCCATCTTGAGCAAAAATATTTGTATATAATGGATCGAATGGATAACCTTTAATGTTTCTGAAATATTTATCAGGAGTTCTCAGTACCTTCATCAAAAATTTTTAATTAGTCCATCGCTCATTAATTCATTAATCAACTCATCAAAGGGATCATCTTGCCCAAAATAATATTTTCCTTTATAAACATTCAGAGGAACTCCGTGATGTCCAGCTTCTTTTTGATCTAATTGATTCATTTCAATCTCTTCAATTAAAGTTTTTTCATTTAAATTAATAGATTCCCTAACTTCATCTAAATCTTCACCAAATTCTGCTAATAAAGGTTTTAATAATTCATCATTATTCCAATTTTTTACACTCCATATTAATTTAGATAATTCATAAGCAAATTCTATACCTTTACCTCTATTGCACATAAGTTGACCCATATGACATATATTAAAAATATATGGTTGATCATTAGAAATCTTACCAGTAATAATATTTTGTTTTATTGGATCTGGTTTTATTGGTAAGTTCATAGGCATATTCAGTTTTTTTGACTTTCTCTTAATATCCATTAATAACGAAGTAAAATAGAATAAATTCCTATCTTTGAAGAATTCAGGCAATCTAATAGCAATTGGATAAACAATTTTAAAATTTATATCAACTTTATATTCATTCTTTAGTTTAAGCATTCTTGGAAGAATTAAATATGAGTATGGACTTCTATATGAAAAGTAAAAATCAATCATTTTGTATTTCCTTTTTTTAATGATAAATAAAACATTAATATCATATACATAAGTATTGGTATATTACCAATAACACCAGGAGGCGTATTTATATAATATTCTTCGGTTAGAGGATGAAATAAACCTGAAATTAATCTAAAACAATGATCTAAAAGACAGATCATATATATGAAGGGTATGAGATTTTTATATTTAATAAATAAAATTACTAAAATTAATGTTAATGATACTTGTGTTGCCCCCCAAAGTGATGCAAATAAGTAAACTAAGTTATTGGGATCTATATTACCAACAATTTCAAGTTCTTTAATTGATGCAATGCCAACAAGGCCTGAATTTTCAGATAAAAAATGGACAAGAGATCTAAATATATATATTGCAAAGATTGGATAAAGGCCATAAATTGCTATCTTTGAACCTTGGTATTCATGATTTAATTTATTGGGTAATAATGTCATTAATTTATTTGATCAATAATAATGTCATTAGTTTCAACTGGCATAACAACTCTTGTTCCATCATCAGAAAGAGTATAGTCTTCAAACTTACCTTCAAGAGGTCTAAAAAATACCTTCTCCATTACAGTATTTTGAGGTGTTGGTATGGAATGATATATGAGTAAATGTTTTACATTTGCATCTCTAGCAATTTCACCAGCTTCCTCTATGGTTGTGTGGTAATCTTGAATATCAAATAATATTTTATCTAATTGAGGCATTGTATTAACTTTTCTCATTCTCTCAACAATATCTATTGATATAGCTGAATGAATTAATAGGTCTACATCTTGTGAATATTTTTCGACACTTCCATCATGGATAGTATCACCACTTATAACAACTGTTCTTCCTTTATATGATACTTTAAAACCATAAGCAGAATTTACAGGATGATGGTCAACAACAAAAGGTAGTATTTCAAGTCCAGGTGTGTCGTTAGCTATTAATTCATTATCTATTATCTCAATTGGATTAAATCCAGCTACATTAATTGGTAGTATATCTTCTCCATGATGCTCATTTCTATACTGATAATCTGCTGAGTAAGCTAGCTCAAAACCTTTTGTTACAAGATTTATTCCTTCTGGACCATAAACTTTTAATGGTGAGTTCCTTCCTTGAATCCATGATTGAAGATGAGCATCAGGCAAGTCTGCCATATGATCCGAATGCATATGGGTAATTAAAACCGCTTTTACATTTGTCCATGGAACCTGGTATTGTTGAAGATTATTAGCACTTCCATTACCCATATCAAATATATAAATATCATCACCGGCTTCAATTAAAATACATGCTTCTGCTCGTCCTGGAGATGGAAGAGGCGACCTTGAACCGCAAACAACAATTTTTAAGCTATCTTGTTTATCTAAAAATTGATCGGTGTTATTAACAATATTTTGTAAACCTGTATTCAAAAGTCTATCTTGGACAGCATGCGAATTTAAACCTAATAGGCCAATAAGATAAATCGCAATAACAGAACTTAATATTATTAATAATTTTTTCATAACAATTTAATTAAATAGTTTCTATATTTAACTGTCCCTCTAACCCAGCATCTCTATGAACATGAATCTTTTGATATTCTGGATCCATTGTCATATCTAACATTGCCTTTCTACTTGGGTATTTTGCTATTGCAATAGAATCCCATAAATTTTCAACTTCGCCCAACATCAGTCTACTTACTTTACCTGCAAACAAGAATTCTCCACCATATTTTTCTACCAAATTTACTACCTCAACTGCATATAAACCATATGCCTCTTCACCAGTAAGATTTGTATCTCGACCATCTTCATATATTGCCTTATCCTTATATTTAAGTAAATTCACCATTGATATTGGACCAAGATCAGGATTTTGCATAAACCCATTAATTTGATCTTCATTGGGTGTAATTTTGTTTTTAACTTTCATAAGTTATTATCCTTAAATTTATAATATTTTTTAAACAGTTCATTGATTGATTTATTAAAATTTAAATTGTCCATATCTTGAAACTTTAATCTGATATTCTTTAATATACAATATTCTTATGAATAGAGTAATTAAACATACTGGATCAAAGTACCCGATTATTCAGGCTCCAATGGGATGGATAGCAAGAAGTCAACTTGCCTCATCTGTTTCTAATGCTGGTGGCATGGGTATTATAGAAACTTCATCTGGCGAAATTGATAACTGTAAAAATGAAATTAAATTAATGTCAGAATTAACTGACAAACCCTTTGGAGTAAATCTGCCATTACTTTTTCTTAAAGATGATTCAATGGTCAAATTTTGTGTTGATGCTGGTGTTAAATTTGTTACAACATCAGCTGGTGACCCAACAAAATATATTAAAGTATTAAAAGACGCAGGTATTACTGTATATCATGCTGTTCCTAGTCTAGAGGGAGCTCTAAAAGCAGCCAATGCAGGCGTTGATGGATTGGTAGTAGAGGGAACTGAAGGAGGTGGATTCAAAAGTCCTATAGAAGTTGGCCTATTAGTGCTAATACAATCTATTAAGCAAAATACTGATTTACCAATGATTGCTGCTGGTGGGATTGTAGATGGCGCTGGAATGGCATCTGTATTTGCAGCTGGGGCTGAAGGAATTCAAATGGGCACCAGATTTGTATCAAGCTCTGAGAGCCCAGTTCATGCAAACTTTAAAAACAAAATTATTGAATCTGGTATTGATGGAACAGTTATACTTAATAAAACATCAAAACCAGTGATTAGAGCATTAAAATCTAATTTAACTAAAGATATAGACAATAAGGGTTATATGGATATGACTGCTATGATGAATATTAAAGATCTTTATTTTGATGGAGATATGGAAGCTGCACCAGCTCTTTCAGGCCAATCAACTGGACTCATAAATCAAATAAAACCAGTTAAAGAAATAATTTCTGAAATTATTAATGAATTCAATAAAACTTGCAAAAAAATGGGTAATACAAGGTTTTAATACATGCCAGTTAATAAGAATATAGACAAAAGAAATGAAAATATAAAAATTTATATTAATGGTTCATTTTTCAATAGAGAAGATGCAAAAATATCAGTTTTTGATAGTGGCTTTCTTTTAGGCGATGGTATTTGGGAGGGTATAAGGTTAGTAAATAATGAATGGATGTTTCTAGACGAGCACTTAGATAGATTATTTGAAGGATGTAAGGCGATTGATATTAATATCAATCTTTCAAAACAAGATATAAAGAATGCAATAATTAAAACTCAAGAAGAAAATAATATGAATAACTCTGCCCATGCAAGATTAATGATAACAAGGGGCAACAAAATAAAACCCTTTCAACAACCATCACTATCGGATGGAATTAACTTTGTAATTATAATGGAGCACTCTGATGCAGATTCTATTAAGCAAGGAATTAATTTGATTACAGTTCCTCAGGTAAGGGGATTACCAATGTCTCAGGATCCTAAACTTAATAGTCATTCAAAACTTAATTGTATACTTGCTTGTATACAAGCAAATAAAGCAGGTGGCGATGAAGCATTAATGCTTGATCCCTATGGATTTGTTAATACTACAAATTCTTGTAATTTTTTTATTGTAAAAAACAATGAGGTCTGGACTAGTACGGGTGATTACTGCATGAATGGTATTACTAGATTAAAAGTTATTGAGTTATGTAAAGATAATAATATATCTGTATTTGAAAAAAATTTTTCACTTGTAGATGTTTACTCTTCACAAGAAGCTTTTATAACTGGCACCTTAGGATCATTAACACAAGTTTTAAGTATTGATGGTCGTTCAATTGGTGATTCTAACTATGGTTGGCCAATATCAGAAAAACTAAGAGAGTTATATAAAAACCTTTTAAATGTCTAATAACATTATTATTTCAATGTGGTCTGGTCCTAGAAATCTTTCTACAGCATTAATGAGAAGTTTTGGGAATCGTTCAGATGTTACAAATGTTCTTGATGAACCATTTTACGCATCTTACTTAGTTTCGACAAATAAAGATCATCCTATGAAGAAAGAAGTGATACAAAGCCAACTAACTAATATTGATGATGTAAAAAAGAATTGCCAAGTTGCAAACAAAGGAGTTACTTATCAGAAACATATGACCCACCATATTATTGATAAAGATTATTCTTGGATGAATGAGTTAATAAATTGTTTTTTAATAAGAAACCCAAAAATGGTAGTTCATAGTTTTATGAAATCATGGAACGATGGTGGATTTGAAGATATAGGTTTTCAACAACAATATGACATTTACAAATACGTTCAAGAAAATATTAATGATAAACCTATAATCATTGATGCCTCAAAATTAAGAAATGATCCTAAAAGAGTTTTATCTAAATTCTGTGAAATTGTTGGATTAGAGTGGGATGAAAAAATGCTTTCATGGTCTACTGGATTAAAAGACTATGATGGTGTTTGGGCAAAACATTGGTATCCATCAGTATTGAATTCGACTTCATTTAAACCTGAAAGTAAGAAACAAATCAATTTATCTGATAACGAAAAAACTATAGTAGACAGGGCGATGCCCATTTATGAAGAGCTATATAAAGATTCTATTTAACTTTTAGGTGGTAATAAAAATAATTGCGAAGTTTTCTGCATATAATCTTTATAGTCGGAACGATTTTTTAAACTTCTATTATCCATCATAGGGCATGATATAAAGATAAATAATGCTAACATTGTTGTAGGGCATAGTATTGTCCATATTGGCATTAACCCTGATGATAAACCCATAAAATATATCCCATACCAAAACAATACCTCACCAAGATAATTAGGATGTCGTGAGTATCTCCATAATTTATATCTCATTGTTTTGCCTTTGTTTACAGGATTATTTCTGAATTCTCTCATTTGTTCATCGGCAACTGTTTCTAAAATTACAGAAAGGAATGTAAATAATGATGCTAAATATAAAAAGGGCATTACAACAGAATCATTAACTTGATTTACCAGATAGATAAGTGGAAACAATCCAAAGTTTACAATCAATGTCGGAATTAAATGTATTCCAAAAAAATTATTTATCTCTGCTTGAATTTTATTTGTATTTTTAAGATCTATATATCTAAAATCTTCGTGACTAAATCCTTCCCAGCTTATAATCCAATTTCTTGTTAACCTTAATGCCCAAAAACAAATTGGAATTAAAACTAATAATTTAATCTCTAATGTTTCCATACCCATGGAAAGAATTATTACAATTGGTACTGGAGCTACTGACCAAAATGGATCATATAAGCTAGAATTTTTTAATATAACACTAAATAAATAGATAATTATTGTAGCGATTATATGTGCAATAAGAATCAATAACCAAAAATGAATCTCACCTTTTTGTACAAGATCTATTAATTTTTCAGGTATTAATAAGTATGACAACCCAAAGGCAAAAGCATATATTAATACACACAATACTTGGCTAATTAATTTGTTTTTAATCATAGAATAATTGAGTAATCTAATTTCATTATATTCTTATTTTTTTTTATTTAAATAAATTTAAGGATGATTTTAATATATGTAAATTATTTATATACGTATTTAAAGCAAAAACCTTTCTATATGATAATCTTATTACTAACAGGAGATAATTATGAAAAATAAATTTATATTAAGTATAGGATTATTATTAATAACATTGAGTTTTAATATTAATGCGGATGACCATAAAAATGATACAAATTCATTTCCAGGTCTAGTTTCTACAGAAGTATTTGAACTTGGAAATGGTATGGATATGCATGTAGAACGAAGAAAAACATGTAATCAAGGTACAGTTGCTAAACATTTTCATCCAGCAGCTGGAACTCTTGTATATGTCTTAGATGGAAAATCTCAATCTAAGTCTTCTGGAAAATGGAAAACATATAGTAATGGAGATTATTGGTTTGAAAGATCTGATTGGGTTCATGGAGGTGAAACTGATGCTCCAGACTTAGGAGATGTTTGTTCAGATATTTTAGTTATAAGAGTATCTGAAAGCGGTAAAGAACATACTGTATTTATTAAATAAATATATGTGACTTATAAAACCCATCATCATGATGGGTTTTTTATTTAAAATATTTAATTTTGGTTTATTAGAAAATATTTTTATGATGAAAATATATTATATATAATTAAATTTATGAAACTTTTATTTATTTTATTTTTAATAACTACATTTATATCATCAAATATCATTATTGCTGATGAAGATTCGGAAAACTGCAGTATAAAAAACGTACCAACTGAAGAAAGGGTTTTTTCTAATAACTTTTCTGGTGTTTTTAATGGAAAAAGACTTGAATATACTGCAAGTCTTAAAGAAAAAATTCTTTATGAGAAAGACAATCCAAGTGAACCAATGGCATCTTTTTTTTATACAGAGTATATAGTTGATTCTGATAAAAATAGACCAGTAATATTTAGTTTTAATGGCGGACCTGGTTCGGCATCATTATGGCTTCATATGGGTGTTTTAGGACCAAAAGTTATTAAGGTACCCAGTGATGCATCAGATGATGGATCTGCTCCATATAAAATCGTAGATAATAAACTATCTCCACTAAGTGATGCAGATCTTGTTTTTATTGATCCAATAGGTACTGGTTATAGTAGGGCGATTGGATGTCATGATTCAGAAGAATTCTGGGGAGTAAGTGAAGATCCTAAAATCATTGCTGAGTTTATAAGAAGATGGATTAATGATAATAAACGTTGGAATTCACCAAGATATATACTAGGAGAGAGTTATGGTGGCATTAGAGGTCCATTATTAGTATCAGAATTAAGATCAGGGTCTATTACTCCAATCGAAGTAAATGGGTTATTAATGGTTGCTCCAGCATCTGATTATCAGTATTTAGTTTTTCATCCTGGCAACAATAGCCCGCATTATGGATTCTTACCCTCATATGCAGCAACAGCTTATTACCATGGAAAAATTGAAACTGATAAATCACTTCAAGAGTTTTATGAAGATTCAAAAAAGTTTAGTTTAGAGGTGTATGGACCAGCTTTATTAAAAGGAACAAGAATATCGGAAGATGAAAAGAACTCTGTTATGAAACAATATTCTGAATTTACAGGTTTAAGCCTAAGATTTGTAGAAGATTTTGATATGAGGGTTGATCCTTCAAGTTTTAGAAAAGAGTTATTAAGAGATGAAGGTTATTCAGTAGGCAGATTAGATTCAAGATATAAAAATTCTGACTATATGGCAGGTGGTCAATATCCTGATACTGATGTATCAAGTGAAGGTTTTATGTCAGCTTATGTTTCAGCTATTCACACATGGTTTAGTGAAATTGGTGTTGAAATGAAAATGTTATACCAAAGTGGTGATTATGATGTTTATTCAAGTTGGAAACATCCTCAAGAATGGAAAGGTAATGATTTTGGATATGTAAATACAGTCCCAGATATTGCTAGAGCTCAAAGATATAATAAAGATTTTAAAGTTTATGTTTCATGTGGGCTCTATGATTTAGCAACTCCTTGTTTTACGGCTGAAAACTTTATGTATGACAACACAGTTGATATGAGTAGGGTGGTTTTTTCAGAGTTTGAAGCAGGTCATATGATGTATAACCATCAACCATCCTTTGATAGATTTCTTGAAGAAATTAGGAAATTCATAATTGATAACTAAAGATAAAATTATAAAAAATCTATTTGCTATATTAATTCTTATGGTAATAACTAGTTGTGGCCCCTCAGAAAACGATCTAAAAGAATTAGATAAATATAACAATGCTGTAATAAGTTACTTGGATAAATATAAACCAGAACTATATATAAGCGAAATTAATTACGACCTGTGTGGTCGAAACTACGACAGCTGTAATCAAGGCGAGTTATATTACATTGGAATTATGCACTCAGAAACTAAATCACTTGTTGGTTTTGAAAGAATAATTATAATTGAATTTGAGAATCTTCCAGGCATAACTCTTCAATCAAGACCTTCATATAGTGCGCGTAATAGATGGGGTGATGGTGCTCCTTTTTCCTTTAATAGGCGATCACCTGAAGATATATATAAAGATTTAAAATATCGTGTGGACAACGATATTGACCGTTTAAGTGGTTCGCCTGCTTATGAGGATTATAATTCTAGGGTATTACAAACAGATATAAGTCTTCCTTCTAGAGGGGATTATCAGCTTGATAGAACCGATTTAGATAAAATTATAGATTTGCACCACGAGGGTAATTTAAAAATAAAAAAAATTACACTTCAACTAACAGGTAATGCCTCTTTTGACTTGCTTGATACTAATATTCCACCATCTGAAAGGAGAAAATTAAATCCTACTTATTATGAAACAAATTTACCTTTAACTTTTTCTGAAAAATATGAATGGATCTTATATCCTAGCCCTCATTGTTCGAGGCTTGATGAAATACATAAATATATTATGAAGAATGCAAATGCCAGAGGCCTCTACTACAAGTTTGATCATTTTTATCCATCTCCTGGATGTAATAAATGATTGATATTAAGAAGAAATTAGGAGATTCATAATTGATAACTAAAGATAAAATTATAAAAAATCTATTTGCTATATTAATTCTTATGGTAATAACTAGTTGTGGCCCCTCAGAAAACGATCTAAAAGAATTAGATAAATATAACAATGCTGTAATAAGTTACTTGGATAAATATAAACCAGAACTATATATAAGCGAAATTAATTACGGTCTCTGTGATGGAGGCTACGAAGAATCAATTCATGGTCGTATCAACTGTAATTCAGGCGAGTTATCTACTATTATAATTAAACACTTAGAAAGTAAATCACTTGTTGGTTTTGAAAGAATACTTTTAATCGAATTTGAGAATCTCCCAGGCATAATTATTCAATCAAAACCTTTTTATAGTAATAAATATTATGCATGGGGTGAACATTCACCTGAAGATATTTATGAACATTTTAAATATTATGTGGACAACGATCTTGAGCTATTAAGTGGTTGGTACAATTATATAGGCGGTTTTAAGAAATATAATTCTACGATCATAACTGAAGTTATAAGACTTACTTCTGAGGGATGGGATTATGAGCTTGATAGAAACGATTTAGATAAAATTATAGATTTGCACTACGAGGGTAATTTAAAAATTAAAAAAATTAGACTTCAACTAACAGGCAATATCAACTTTGACAATCTTGATATTAATATTCCACCACCTGAAAGGAGAAAATTAAATCCTAGTTATTATGATACAAATTTTCCTTTAACTTTTTCTGAAAAATATGAATGGATTTTATATCCTAATCCTCATTGTTCGAGGCTTGATGAAATACATAAATATATTAAGAGAAATGCAGATGCCTGTTACTATCGCAATACCTGCTCACAGGGCCTCTACATGTTTGATTATTTATATCCAACACCAACAAGAGTTAACACTAATCCTTTACCACCTGGTTGTAAGTAATTAGATGTACAAAATCAAGGATTAATCTTTGATCTTGTCCCTAATCCTGGGCCATAAACAATAGCATTTAACCATAATCTATTAGTTCCAAGTGTTGATCCTCTAAAATTAGGCTCACCTGAAAATAATATGACCTGACCATCTCCAATTCTTTCTCTCGTTAAATAAGCAGAATTAGCGATCCTTTGGGAAGCCTCCGGCCAGACTAATCCACTCATTCTTACATTAAGATCATTGCCTGCAGGTAAGCTAGACCAATTTATAACTCTTGGTTCTTCAATTTCATTATTAGGAATCATTTGACCTATTCTTACAGGTGCATCAACATAACTTCTTGCCATAAGGATAGGGAGGTTGCTATATAAAACAGGTATAGTATTTGGTGTCCCAAATGTTAACCAATGCTCATTGTCAATTCTTCCTGCAACTATTGATCCTGATGGCATAAAAATTGATTGCCATTTATCTCTAGATTTAAGCTCATTTTCAGATAAAGTGTCTTGTAACTGTTCCCAAGGATAAGATATATCAAAATCTACAATATTGTTATTTGTTTTATCTTTATCAACATTTTCATATTGAGAGTATATTTCTCTCAATAAATCAAAATTATACTTTTCACTTTCATCAAAAGTATTTTGAAGCTGTTTAACGCTACCTATTCCATATTCTGAAGTTAAAAATCTAGTACTTCTATTATGAGCAATTAGTGTTCCGCCTTGTGAGACCCATTCAAAAAGTGTATCTACTGTGTAATCATCTATCGCTCGACCGCTAGGTATGATAATGGTGTTATATCTTCTTAAATCACCATAACTAGCTAAAGATGCATTTATCATGCTATGTCTTATTCCTAAATGATGATCCAACGACCACCAACTTACTCCAACATCGTATGAATTAAACCCTTCATGACTTAACATGGCAATCTGAGGTTTTTCTAACAATCTAAAATGTCTACCACCCCAATCAGGAAGTTCTTCTTGACCAAATCCTGACTCAATCGACACTACAGATATATTTAATTCATCTGAAACTGTTTTTACTAAATTTTGTAAATTTGTAATATCTGGATTATCCATTTTAAGAACAGCAACACTACCTCTAGGTAATATATGATCAGATAGGGTGGATTCTTTATCAATTATTCTTACTTCTATATTTTGTTCCATTAAACGAGCTGCAAAAGCTACTGAATTATCATCCGTTCCATTAGTAGCCCAAATAACAGCATCTTTAGTAATTTCACTAGTAACTGCTGATGGCTTCCATGTCTCTAGGTTTGAATCTACATGCTTATCAACTGTAACTGCATCTAAACCATACATCATAGTAAAGTTAAAAGCTGTCGTATCGTACATTACCGATGAACCACTTTTTAAACTTTTTTGTCTTTCTTCAACTAAAACATCCGTATCTATATCAGCATCAAACTCTAATATTGCTGCAATGAGTGGAGCCTCTGGTTGTCTATTTGGAATAATCATACTTCCAGCAGGAATTGTATAATTTGTAACGAGCTGACCAGATTGTAAAGTTACATTCTCTATTTTAATATCTTTAGTATTTTGAAAAAGCTCTATATCTTGAGCTTTTAATTTATCTGCTAAAGTATTTAATCTAGTATTATTATCTGTTGGTAAAACTACAAAGGTTTGATTGGCATATTCACTATCTTTTGAGACATTGTATTTTCTTCCATCCCAATAGTCTTTATACATTTCTTTTGAATTTTTAAGTAATGTTTCAAGATTAACTAATGTACTAATATATTGATGATGAACTGATTCTTTATATGATTGAATAGTACCTTCTGGTCTTCTAACACCGTCTTCAGCCATTCTAGATTGTTCATAGAGTATTCCTAAAGTACCTCTAAATTGTACATAAAAAGAATAACCAGGGTAGAGGTCTTCATGCCATTCACCAGTATAAAAACGCCAATTTCTTTCATCAAAAGCATTGCCTTGATCTTGAGCAAATACATTACCCCATTTAATTAAATCGGTATCAATATTTTTATTAATAGGTTCTCTTGGGGGGCCTGTCATAAACGTATCTTGGGGCCCCATCTCATGTCCATCAACAAGTATTTGAGGTCTCCATTCATTGATTAACTTTACTCTTCCTTTAGTTTCAGGTTGAGTTAGATAAAACCAATCTCTATTTAAATCAAAATAATAATGATTAGTCCTACCGTATGGCCAGTCTCCAGTATGAAGCAAGGATTGGTCATCATAATTTGGAGCTGTACCTCTATATTGTTCAAGAGATTTTACAAATCTTGCACGTCCATCAGGATTCATTAGCGGATCTACAATAATTACCATATTGTCTAACATATTTAAAACATCATCATCTATGCTTGCAATTAAATGGTAAATAGCTGCCAAAGCTCCATCAGCTCCAGATGTTTCATTGCCATGAATTGAATATGCCATCCAAGCTACTGCTGGTAAGTTATCAATAATTGACCTAGCTTTTCTATCATTTGTAGTTCTGGCATCTGATAGTGCAGACAAGTTATTTTTAATTTCGTCTAAATTATTAATATTTTCAGGTGAGGATATAAATACTGCATGAAGCGGTCTATTTTCATGAGTTCTTGCATATTCAACAACTTTAATCCTCTCTGATTGAGTTGACCATGTCTTAAGCGCATTTGTTATTTGCCAGGGTGCAGCAACTCGTTCTCCAATACCAAATCCTAAAAACTCATCAGGATGCGTTATATCATCCATATAAGTTCCATCTAAAATAGGTGTTTGATACAAATCTTTCGAATAAGACGTTGGATTCATCAAATCATATGAAAGAATGGTATTGGTAGAAGATATTATAAAGAGGAGTGTAATTAATTTAGTTTTCATAAGTTTATAGTAATTGAAATAATAAAAATCTGCATTAAATTTTATAAATGATGAGTATAAGTTTATTATTATATTTGTTTATAAATAGGAGTAAGCATGAAAAATTTAGTAATTGTATCTTTTCCAGCAAAAGAGGGGATGTTAGATGATCTTAAAGATACTCTAAAGGTTGCTTTACCAGATACAAGATCATTTGATGGATGTATATCAGTTGATACATACATAGAAGATTCTACCAACACAGTTCATCTCATTGAGGATTGGGAATCATTAGATCATCAATCAAAATACCTCAATTGGAGGATTGAAACTGGTCTTTTAGAAGTATTAGAGCCATTATTAGAAGGAGGGGCAGCAGGCCTTAAGGCTATAATATGCGGTCCTAAACACGACACTATTTAATATCATAATAATATACTAGTTCGCATAATATATATTATGTTAAATAATATAAGATTACTTTAGTTTAGTAATTGATATAGCTTCAAATGTATTATTAATTGAACGTTTGCTATAAGTAATAAAATATGGATTTAATTCTTGTGGATAAGCTATTTTGTAACCTTTTATTGGTATATCAATATTAAAAATATTAGCATCCTCATAACCTATATGCTGTATTCTTGCTTCAAATGGATTTCCAAGACCTAAGTTATATATAGGATTCATATCTTTATCATGGAATGTAATCATATATTTGTCCTTAAAGTTAACTCTATTATTTTTTATATATTCTTTTTTTACTTCTTTAATTTTAATATTTTTAACATCTATAGCGTCATTAGATAGATTTAAACTAATAATTTTTTCTATAGCTCCAGCTTGTGGTTTGATGTCAAAAAGGTTTTTTTGTTTATTATTATTTGAAAATGATCCGCTTACAGATGCTGGTTCATAATTTTTCCAATTAATCTTGTAACCGTAACCTAAAGCACAACATTGTTCTGCATATAAATAATTATCAATATTAGACAAATCTACTGTGTCATCAGTATCTTTAACTACAGAGTCATGTGGAGGGTTTCTGTGCCAATACCATGTTCCAACATATGGATAATTTGGATTATTATTTGGGTTTGTATTTGGGTCTGGATCGTAATAAGACCACATATTAAATATACCTTCATATAAATCTCTTGGATTTAATGGATCATTTGGCGCAATTAAATTACCTGATAAATCATGTACCTGCCATGAATATGTAGTCATTGCATTATCAGCTGGTCTATTAAAGGTTACTTCTAATTGATTTTCCAGATCTGTTTGTTCAATTCCATCTATATACCATGATAATTTAAGTTTATTGGTATCAAATATCCCATTTACATCAAATGTTATATATTCTCCCAATGATTCAGGGTTATTTATATCAACATCATCAGTAATATCAGATTTAATAATAAAATCATCAAAACCATTAAATTGATTTGTAATTGAACCAATGGCAAAACCTTCAACATTTATTTTTCCGTAATCAAGAAAACAGCACCACATAACACTTATCCACTTAGGTCTATATGTGTCTACCTCATCATAATAAGTTCCTTGGAATAACCCTATTTTACCCCTACAACTATCATCATCATTTATACCTGGGAAATTTGGATCATAGTCTGGATGATCTTCATCATATGTATTCATATAACATTCACAATCCTCATATTCAAAGTCATCGCGATAATAAATACTACCATCAGCATAGTTATAGCAAACGTCATAATCAACACCCGGTACATTTGCCATATCTTCAATAAAATGTTTCCACTTAACTACTGATGGATCTGAAACTGCAGTTGTGTTTACACTGAATTCGGCATACCACGTTGGAAACGAGCGTTCGCCACGAGAATCATATTCATCACCCATAAATCCATGAGAGTGGCCTAATTCATGTTGAACAATTTCAGCAGATCTTGATGAAATAGGTTGTATATTAACTGCTCCTTGAGCAACACCTCTTCCAGATAATGTTGTTAAAAAAGAAACCGTATCCCAGTCCCCTACTACATCACCAATTTTAGATCTGTCTACATTTCCAATACAATATATCCTGGCATCCCATGAAGCGTAACAACCTGTTTCAATGTTAAAAATGGATGCACCAGTTATATCTACTTCTTCAAGGACAAGAACATTAAAATAATCATCAAATACCTCACTGGCATCTGAGTTTTTTAAATTATTTACAGACTCAAGAAGTCTTAAATGAAATTCATCTCTTTGATCTATACCATTTATTTGATCGCCAATAAAAATATAATTAGTTCTGGCAGTTGTAGTTGGATTTCCAATTAAGTAGTAAAGATATTGTTGACTTGTTTCACAATTGTTACCATCATCATCACAGTTATAGTTGACAGATCTTATATCTTTATTTGATATATAGTAGCCTTCTATTTCTCCTTCACATGTTGAATCTTCCAAATCATTTGCACATAGAGACATTGAAAATAATCCAGCCTCTTGTACAGCATCTAAATTAAATATTAGACTTTGATTTTCAATAACTACATCATTTTCTGTTGTTTGAGTTATATCTAAAGTTGCACTAACAGTCTCGTTTTGCAGCTGTCCATAAAAAGATAGTTCACTTATATCATTATCAACATCTGTAATTTCAACACTAACTGTAAGGGTTTCATCAAATAAAAGACTTAAATCTGTATAGACACCCAAATCATCATTTATTTGAAGTACTGGGGGGTCATTTACTGGCCTTATAGTTATTGAAATAGGTAATGATCTTATTAATGTTTCACCAGTTAAGACATTATTATCATCAACTCGTGATGCAGTGATTCTTATTGAAAAATTATCTATACCAAAATAATCTTGGTTAGGTTGATAAGTATAAGACCCTGAGGTAGTTAAGTTAGATTCTCCATTAGTTGTTGAATTTATAATTTCATAAGTAATTTGTGATTTATAGTTTGTTGAGGCAATAAAAGTTGAAGTATGAGTATTATCTTCATCAATAGTTATTAATGAGTTAGTAGGTAATGTTAGAGAAAATGGCGGAGAACCCCCTCCCCCGCATGCACTTAAAAATAAAATAACAGAAAGAATATAAGTAGATTTTTTTGTCAACATAGAATTTATTATATACATATTTTTAAATCATATTTAAATTACAATCATGAATTTTTTAGTTTAAAATGCACATCTATGTCAAAAGAAGATCAATTAGAATTTGAAGGAGAGGTTATTGAAACTCTACCCAACACCAAATTCAAAGTAAGACTTGAAAATGGTCACACCATTACAGCACATATATCTGGCAAGATGAGAAAACACTATATTCGTATTTTAACTGGAGACAAAGTTAAAGTTGAAATGACTCCTTATGATTTAACTGTTGGAAGAATTACTTTTAGAGGAAGATAGATTTAAACTTTAACTTTTGTTTTTCCCTCTTTAAAGCTTAACTCTCCATTATTTATATCTACTTTAATAACACCACCACTTTTTAAATTTCCAAATAAAAGTTTATCTACTAAAGGTTTTTTAATATTTTGTGAGATAAATCTTTCCATAGGTCTTGCACCCATTTCTTTGTCGTAGCCATTATCAGCAATCCAGTTTATAACTTTCTTTGATACAACTATTTCAACATTTCTTTTATCTAATTGCGCTTGTAGCTTCGTTAAGAATTTATCGACAATTGATAATATTATTGATTTATCTAGATAATTAAATTGAATTGTTTCATCTAACCTATTTCTAAATTCGGGAGAAAAAAGTTTATTAAGGGAGTTCATCGCATCAGATTCATTTGATGTTTCTGAGAATCCAATATTTCTTTTACTTAACAACTCAGCACCTATATTAGTTGTCATTATTAATATTACATTTCTAAAATCAGACTTCCTACCATTATTATCAGTAAGAATTCCAGCATCCATCACTTGTAATAATATGTTAAATATATCTGGATGTGCTTTTTCAATTTCATCAAGCAACAGCACACAATGAGGAGATTTAACTATTGCTTCAGTTAAAAGACCTCCTTGATCAAATCCTACATATCCTGGAGGAGCTCCGATCAATCTTGAGACTGTATGCCTTTCCATATATTCACTCATATCAAATCTTACTAAATCAATTCCTAGTATCTCCGACAATTGTTTAGATATTTCAGTCTTTCCTACACCAGTTGGACCAGTAAATAAAAATGATCCTATTGTTTTATTTTCATCTCTTAACCCAACTCTAGATAATTTAATTGCATTAGAGAGTGTTTCCACTGCCCTATCTTGACCAAAAATGACTCTCTTAAGGTTTGATTCAATATTTTTAAGATTCTTTTTATCATTTGAGCTAATTGATTGTTCAGGAATTTTTGTAATTTTTGAAATAGTCATTTCAATATCAGTTTTTAAAACTTTAATTAATTTATTGTTCTTTCTATTAATATTTAATAATGCACCTGTCTCATCAATTACATCGATTGCTTTATCGGGAAGAAATCTGTCGTTAATATATTTAGATGAAAGCTCAATAGCAGACTTTATAGATTCTGTAGTATATTTCACATCATGATAATCTTCATATATATCTTTAATACCGTTTAATATTTCTTCACATTCATCAAATGATGGTTCGATGATATCAATTTTCTGAAACCTTCTAGATAATGCTTGGTTTTGATTAAAGATTCCTCGATACTCTTGAAATGTTGTAGAGCCAATGCATCTAATTTGACCCTTTCCTAATGCGGGTTTTAAAAGATTAGATACATCAAGAGATCCACCAGATGCTGACCCTGCTCCTATTATTGTGTGTATCTCATCTATAAAAAGTATTGGATTATTTTCCTTTGAAAGAAAATTTAGAACATTTTTTAGCCTTTTTTCAAAATCTCCTCTATATTTAGTTCCAGCAATAAGAGCTGCTATATCTAAAGAATAAACAACATTATCTTGAATTATTTCGGGAACTTGTTTATTCGAAATTAAATATGCTAACCCTTCTGCAATAGCTGTTTTACCTACACCTGATTCACCAACTAAAAGCGGATTATTTTTATTTCTTCTTGATAATATTTGTATTAATCTTTCAATTTCTTTTTTCCTTCCTATGACCCTATCAATTTTGTTTTCGGAAACTAGATTATTTAAATTAATTAGAAAATCATTTTCTTTAGTTTTTATTGATTCATCGGTTGTTAAATTTTCATCAACTTCTTCATTGGTAGATGTTTTTTTATTCTTTTTAGCACCATGTGAAAGATAAGTAACTACATCAAGTCTTGTTAAGTTGAATTTATTTAATAAGAAAACTGAATGGGATTCCTTTTCAGAAAAGATTGCTACTAATATGTTAATTGGTTTTACAACACCTTTTCCAGAAGATTGGATATGAAAAACTGATCTTTGTAATACTCTTTGAAAACCTAATGTTGGTTGAACAGGTTTTTGTTGATCAATTTTATTTACAATATTATTTTTAAGGTGCTCATTGAGATCATTATTTAAGTTATCTATATTTATATTCTCAGATTTAAAAAATTCTTTAACATCAAAATCATTAAGAATCATAAGCAATAAATGTTCAACAGTAATATATTGAATATTAGCTTCATGAGCTTTATCAAATAAGCTAGCTATAGATAATTCTAATTCTTTACTAAACATACTAATCTGTTAATGGTTCAATTTCACTTAATAATGGATGTCCATGATCTTTGGACATAGTATTAACCTCGTAAGACATCATTTCAGCAATCTCTTTTGAGAATATACCACAAACACCTTTACCTTTTGTATGAACGGTCATCATTATTTCTGTTGATTTTTGATGGTTGTGTCCAAAAACTGTCTGAAGAACAAAAACTACAAATTCCATTGGTGTAAAATCATCATTTAAAAGTATAACTTGATATGACGGAGGTTTTTTAACTTCAGGATCTTTTTCTAAAACTGTAGTGCCAAGATCATTAGATGTTTTATCGTTAATATTATCTTGCGATAATTTTTTCATTACATCCTTTTTATCATTTCTTTAGCAAATCCTGAAGATGAAACCTTATCGGCATCATTCATCATTCTCGCAAAATCATAAGTTACTTTTTTTGCACTTATTGTTCTGTCCATAGACTTCATTAATATGTCTGCAGCTTCAACCCAGCCCATATGTCTTAACATCATTTCAGCAGATAGTATTAAACTCCCTGGATTTACTTGATCTTTACCTGCATATTTAGGAGCAGTTCCGTGTGTTGCTTCAAATACTGCATAATCATCTGATATATTGGCTCCTGGAGCTATTCCTATTCCTCCAACCATTGCTGCTAATGCGTCTGATATATAATCTCCATTAAGATTCATAGTTGCAATAACATCATAATCAGTTGGTCTTAAAAGAATTTGTTGAAGAAAGGCATCACAAATTACATCCTTTATGACAATTTTTCTTCCATTATTAGGATTTATTATTTCTTGCCATGGTCCTTCATCGATTTCTATGCCGCCATAATCTCTTTTAGCTATTTCATATCCCCAATCACGAAATGCCCCTTCTGTAAATTTCATTATGTTTCCTTTATGCACTAAAGTTACAGATGATCGATTATTATCAATAGCATAATCAATGGCTTTCTTTATTAATCTAGTTGTTCCTTCTTCTGATATAGGCTTAATACCTATACCTACATTATCTTCAAATCTTATCTTAGTAACTCCAAAATCTTTCTTGAGCACTTTAACAAGTTTATTTGATTCTTTGCTATTACCCTCAAATTCAACACCACAATAAATATCTTCAGAATTTTCTCTAAAAATTATCATGTCAACATCTTGAGGTCTTTTAACAGGCGAAGGAACGCCATCAAAATATCTTATAGGTCTTAAACACACATACAAATCTAACATTTGTCTTAAAGAAACATTCAAAGATCTTATTCCTCCACCAACAGGCGTAGTTAGAGGGCCTTTTATGCTAACAACAAATTCCTTTAACGCTTCAATAGTTTCATCAGGCAGCCACGTATCTTTATCGTATTTTTTTGTTGCTTTCTCTCCACAATATACTTCCATCCATTGAATCTTTTTTTTATCATTGTACGCAACTTTAACAGCTTCATTAACAACATCTATCATTGGAGGTGTTATATCAACGCCAATTCCATCACCTTCGATAAAGGGAATTATGGGATTATCTGGAATAACTAGCTTTCCATCTTTATAGGTTATTTTCTCGCCCTTTTTGGGTATTTTAATTTTCTTATAACTCATTGAATGATAAAGCCTCGTTCCATATAAGTTTGCAGTTAAAACCGGTGATAATTATACTCCTAAAATATTAATAATAGTACGTATTTAAAAAGATGGATAATTCAAAAATAAAAGTTGTCGTCGGTATGTCTGGTGGCGTAGATTCATCTGTTTCAGCATATTTATTAAAAGAACAAGGTTATCAAGTAGTAGGTTTATTCATGTTAAATTGGCAAAGTGAGCCAGGAGAAAACTGTACCTCTGAAATTGATTTTGCTGACGCTTCAGAAGTATGTGATAAATTGAATATTCCATTACATAAAGCTAACTTTTCTGACGATTATTGGAACAAAGTCTTTGAAGAATTCTTAAATGAACATAAAGCAGGTAGAACCCCAAATCCAGATATCTTATGTAATAGAGAGATAAAATTTAAATCTTTTTTAAATTATGCCTTAACTATAGGGGCTGATTATATAGCTACTGGTCACTACGCTTCTATTAAAAAAATTAATAATGAGTCATATCTATATAGAGCAAAAGATTTTAATAAAGATCAGACATACTTCTTGCATGAAGTTAACTCATCTGAATTTAATAAATGTATTTTCCCACTTGAAAATTTATTTAAATCTGAAGTTAGAAAAATTGCTTCTGATATTGGATTATCTATATCAAATAAAAAAGATTCAGTTGGAATTTGTTTTGTAGGCGAAAAAAATATGAAAGATTTTATAGGAAGATTTATTAATCTTTCTAAAGGCCCTATTTATGATGAAAATAATAATTTAATTGGTAAACATAATGGAGCAACTCTTTATACTAAAGGCCAAAGACAGGGTTTAAATATAGGAGGTATCAAAGGTAGAGAAGATCTGCCATGGTATGTTTTTGATAAAGATATAACAAAAAATTCAATTTACGTATGCCAAGGTAGAGATAATAAGCTGCTTTATAGCAAAGGACTAGAATGTAATACTATATCTTGGATAAACAATGAACAAATTGACTATCCTTTAGAATGTTTATTACAAGTAAGGCATCAACATAAGCCTGTTGAGTGTAAGATACAATTTGCAAAGAAACATTATATTGTTAACTTTAAAAAAGAAATAAGAGCCGTTGCACCAGGCCAGTCCGCTGTTTTTTATCGAGACAATATGTGTTTGGGTGGAGGCGTGATATCTAAAGCTTTTTAATGTAAAAAATTTTATAATACGACATTGGATGAAATCATGAAATATGAACATAACAATATCTCACCTCTAGACAGTAGATATGCTAATAAAATATTAGATACAAGAGATTGTTTTTCAGAATATACGCTAATCAAAGAAAGATTTAATATTGAAATTGATTGGTTAATATACCTATGCAGTAATAAAAATTTTCCAAAAATTAGTAAAAAATCTATTAAAAAACTATATGAGTTCAAATCTAGCTTTAGTGATAAAGAAGTTCTAAAAATAAAAAGAATTGAAAATAAAACAAATCATGACGTTAAAGCTGTAGAGTACTTCATTAAAGATTATTGTTTAAAAGATAGAACATTATCTAAATATGTAAACCTTATTCACTTTGGGTTAACTAGTGAGGATATAAATTCTTTAGCATATGCAGTAATTATTAAAAATGGAATAAATATTCATTTACAAAAAATACTATTTTTAAACAAAAAAATTAAAAATTACTCAAAAAAATGGAAAAATATACCTTTCCTATCAAGAACTCATGGGCAAGCTGCATCACCTTCTACGCTAGGAAAAGAAATGAAAGTATTTAGTTCAAGAATTGATAGAGAGATATCACTACTTAAATCTATAACCCCACTAGCGAAATTTAGTGGAGCAACTGGAAATTACCACACATTTAATTTAGTAGATAATAAAGTTAATTGGCCAGTTTTTAATAAAAGATTTATAAATTCATTCGGTGTTATCCAAAATCAATTCACAACACAGATTGAACCACATGACTGGATATCTGAAACTGCTCAGGCAATTACAAGAGTTAATAATATTTTAATAGACTTAAGTCAAGATATGTGGATATACATATCAAATGAAATATTTGCTTTAAAAGTAAACGTTGATGAAGTTGGGTCATCAACAATGCCTCATAAAGTTAATCCTATTGATTTTGAAAATGCAGAAGGTAACTTTGGAATTTCAAATTCAATGAATGAATTCTTTGTTAATAAATTAACAAAATCGAGAATGCAAAGAGACCTATCGGACAGTACAGTTCTAAGAAATATTGGGCTTTCATTTGGTTATTCACAACTTGCTATAAGCTCTATATCAAAAGGTTTGGATAAAGTTAAACCTAACAAAGAAGTTATTTTAAATGAATTAAATAATAATTGGGAAGTCCTTACAGAAGCAGTTCAAACAATTATGCGATATGAAGGCATAGATAACGCCTATGAACAACTTAAATCTTTATCTAGAGGAAATAAGTTAAATAAAGAATCATATTTAAAATTTGTTTCAGATCTACCAATTTCAGACAAATCTAAAGAGAAGTTACTTAAATTAACTCCTTCAAAATATATAGGCTTGGCTAATAAGCTCTAAACATACGAATATATGTAGTATAACTACATAATAAAACCTTTAACTAAGGGTTTTTTTAAGTTATTGACATATTAAAATAATTATTATTTACTCCACTACATACTAGGGGAATAATTATGTCAAAATTTAATAAAGCTTTAGAGTCAACTAAATTAATACCAGATATGGAATCAAAAAAATGGAATTCTATTAACGCAGAATATGTAGCTAGAATGAGATATCAAAATCAGTTTAAAACTGGTATCGATATTGCTAAATATACCGCAGATATAATGAGGAATGATATGGATGATTACGATAAGGATCCATCTGCATATACACAATCATTAGGATGTTGGCATGGATTTATTGGACAACAGAAACTCATATCTATAAAAAAACATTTTGGAACAAATAAAAAGAAATATTTATATCTATCAGGGTGGATGATTGCAGCTCTACGATCTGAATTCGGACCCCTGCCAGATCAATCAATGCATGAAAAAACTGCTGTTGCAAGTTTAATAAACGAACTTTATACATTCTTAAAACAAGCTGATGCTAGAGAGTTAGGTGGACTCTTTAGAGAATTAGACAAAGCTAATGCAGATGATAAGTCAAAAATTCAAAATAAAATTGATAATTTTGAAACACATATAGTGCCTATAATTGCTGATATTGATGCCGGGTTTGGTAATGAAGAAGCAACATATTTAATGGCTAAACAAATGATAGAGGCTGGCGCATGTGCTATTCAAATAGAAAACCAGGTTTCTGATGAAAAACAATGTGGTCATCAGGATGGTAAAGTTACAGTTCCTCACGCAGATTTTTTAGCAAAAATTAATGCTGTTAGGTATGCTTTTCTCGAATTAGGAGTTGATAATGGAATAATAGTTGCTCGAACTGATTCTTTGGGTGCTGGATTAACAAAACAAATTGCTATTACTAATTCTGAAGGAGACTTAGGAGATAAATATAATTCATTTTTAGATGTCGAAGAAATTACTGAAGAGAATATGAAACATGGTGATGTAATGATTAGCCAAAACGGTAAAATTGTCAGACCAAAAAGATTACCCTCAAACTTGTATCAGTTTAGAAAAGATACAGGTGAAGAAAGATGTATTCTTGATTCAATTACAAGTCTTCAAAATGGAGCCGATTTAATTTGGATTGAAACTGAGAAACCGCATATCGGTCAAATAGGCGCAATGATGAAGGAGATTCGTAAAGAAATACCTAATGCTAAATTAGTTTACAACAACAGTCCTTCATTTAATTGGACTCTAAATTTTAGACAACAAGTTTTTGATTTTATGTCTAAAAATGGAGATGACGTTTCTAATTACAATAGAGATGACTTAATGAATGAAAAATATGATGACACAGAGCTCGGAAAAGAAGCAGATAATAAAATAAAAACATTTCAAGCTGATGCTGCTAAGGAAGCAGGCATATTTCATCATCTAATAACGTTACCTACATATCATACGACCGCCCTTTCTACTGATAATCTAGCTAAAGAATATTTTGGTTCTGAAGGAATGTTGGGTTATGTAGCAAATGTACAAAGAAAAGAGATTCGTGAAGGTATAGCATGTGTTAAACATCAAAATATGTCTGGTTCAGATATGGGAGATGATCATAAAGAATATTTTGCTGGAGAGGCTGCTCTTAAGGCTGCTGGCGAAGATAATACGATGAATCAGTTCTAGTTATTGCAAATATCAGAATTAGTTTTACCACATATTTGGCATTCTGCTCCATCATCTAGATTTGCTAGACCTCCACAAGATCCTTTTATAGGTTTGTTTCTTGCTAATAATCCGATAGATAAGCCTACAAATGATATAGATACAATTAAAAATGCAATTAACAATTCATTCATAATGATAAATCATACCATTTATTAGAATAAATAAATTCTATCTCATTATTTCGTTCAATTATTAGCATAACAGCAATACCATTTTTATTTGCTATTTCTATAGCCATTTCTGATCCCATTGCGTTAAATGATGTTGCGTAAGCATCTGCATAAGTTGCTGATGACTCATGAACAACAGTTACTGAAAGTATATTATTATTTATAGACTTTAAAGTTTTAGGATTAATGGTATGAGTAACTTTCTTACCATCTATATCAAAATTATAGTTTCTATATTCACCTGAAGTAGCAATAGCTAAAAAATTAGTATTAATATTTTTGATTAAAATAATAGGTTTATTATTAATATAATTTGGGTCTTGAATACCTACTGTCCATGGATCTCCATTATTAAGACCATTTACAATTACTTCACCTCCAATATCAATCAGATGATTTGATAAATTGTTGTTTATTAAATAATTATGCAGTTCTTGTACTGCATAACCTTTTGCTATTGATGATAAATCAAACCAATTATTACTATTTCTAATAAGAGAATAATTATTTTCATCTAAATCAAATGTAGAAACTTTTTTTTGAATTAAATTTTTATTAAATGTAGGAGAAAATCCAAGTTCGCCTGATATTTTACCAAGCATAATGTTATAAAAACCATTAGAGTTAATCTCAACTTCTTTTGCGACCTTTAAAATATTGAATAAATCTTTAGATATAAATTGGTATTCCTTAAAAGTATTGTTTATTTTAGCAATTTCGGAATCAATCTTATAATTTGACGCAACATAATCGATTCTATTTATAATAGATTCAATATTATCTTTATGATGATCTCCTATATATTCGCTTGACGTAATAGACCAAGTTGTTCCATAGGCATCACCATTAATTACATATAAAGAATTAGAATTATGCAAATAAGCAATTATTAATAAAATAACTCCTGCCAATAGAGCTATAATTTTTGAAAAAAAATATCGTGTCACAATATGACTATTTAACCACCAAAGTCATCTAAAGCAATATTTTCGGGTTCAACACCCAAATTTAATAACATATCTATCACAGCTTTATTCATCATAGGTGGGCCACACATATAATATTCGGAATCTTCTGGCGCTTCATGGGATTTAAGATAATTTTCATATAAAACATTATGAATAAAGCCAGTATCTCCATCCCAATCATCTTCAGGTAAAGGATCTGATAAAGCAACATGCCATTCAAAATTGTCGTATTTTTCAGCTAATTTATTAAAATCATCAACATAAAACATTTCTTTTAAACTTCTTGCACCATACCAAAATGTTATCTTTCTGTTTGTATTAATTCTTAATAATTGATCAAAAATATGTGATCGCATTGGCGCCATACCTGCCCCACCTCCGACAAAAACCATTTCCGCATCAGTTTCTTTTGCAAAAAACTCTCCAAAAGGTCCAAAAACTTTTACCTTATCACCAGGTTTAAGACCAAAAGTCCAAGATGACATTAATCCGGGTGGAACATCTTGTCCTGGTGGTGGTGAGGCAATTCTTATATTAAATTTAATTATCCCCTTTTCTTCAGGATAATTTGCCATAGAGTATGCTCTTATAACTGGTTCATATGTTGAAGATTTATTATCCCAAATATTAAATCTATCCCAATCCTCATGATATTCTTTTTCTATATCAAAATCTTTATAATCTATTTCATAAGCTGGTGCTTCTAATTGGACATAACCACCAGCTCTAAAGTCTACATTTTCACCTTCTGGTAATTTTAAAACTAACTCTTTGATGAACGTTGCAACATTCTCATTTGATATAACTTCACACTCCCATTCCTTAACACCGAATACATCTTCTGGGACATTAATTTTTAAATTATTTTTAACAGGAACTTGGCATGACAACCTCCAACCTTGTTTTTGTTCAGTCGAATTAAAATGTGATTCCTCTGCAGCAAGTATCGATCCTCCACCTTCTAAAACTTGACACTTACATTGGCTACAGGTTCCACCACCTCCGCAAGCAGATGCAAGAAATATATTATTATCTGCTAACGTTTGTAATAATTTAGAACCAGCAGGTACAAGTATAGGGTTGTCTGTATCTCCATTTATTTCAATAGATACATTACCAGTTGAAACTAATTTTGATCTTGCAAAAACTATAACTAAAACTAAAAGTAATATGATTCCGCTAAATGATACAACGCCAAGAATTAAATCAATACTCATTTTAAAGTGATATTCCTCCAAATGACATAAAACCAAAGCTCATTAGTCCAACGATAATAAACGTTGTACCCAAACCTTTTAATCCGTCAGGGATGTCAGAATATTTTAATTTTTCTCTTATACCGGCCAAAACAACGATTGCTAAAGCCCATCCAAAGCCTGCACCGAAGCCATATACAACACTTTCTCCAAACATAAGATCTTTTTCAACCATAAATAATGAAGCTCCTAATATTGCACAATTGACAGTTATTAAAGGTAAAAATTGACCTAAAGCATTGTATAAAGCTGGTACATATTTATCTAAAAACATCTCTAATATTTGTACGCTAGCTGCTATTACGCCTATGTAACTGATCAATTCAACAAACTCTAAGTTTGTACCTTCAAGCCCTGCCCAAGAAAGTGCATCTTCTCTTAATATATAGTTATAGATTAAATTATTTAAAGGGACTGTTATTAAACAAACAACTATAACTGCTATTCCCAATCCAAAAGCAGCATCAATTTTTTTTGAGATAGCAATAAATGTACACATTCCAAGAAAAAGCGAGAGAGCAATATTTTCAATAAATACAGTTGTAATGAAGATATTAAGATAGTGTTCAAGCATTTAAATCTCTTTTTGTTAAATTGGGCGCTGTTGAATGAATAGAAACGTCATAGTCATCTTCTTCAAGTTGAGCAGGTTTAAATGACCTTATAAGCCAAATAAATAAACCTATGATAATAAATGAACTTGGTGGTAATAATAATAGATTGTTACCCATATACCATTCAGGCATTACATCGATACCAAATAGAGTTCCTGCGCCAAAAAGCTCTCTTATAAATGCTACACCAATTAGAATTAAACTATAACCAATACCATTACCAAGACCATCAAAAAAGCTTAATAATGGTTTTTCTTTCATAGCAAAAGCTTCAGCTCTACCCATGACGATACAATTTGTTATTATTAAGCCAACAAATACCGATAGTCTTTTGCTTGTTTCATAATCATATGCTTTTAATAATTCATCAACAACTATCACCAAAGAAGCAATAATAGTCATTTGAACAATAATTCTAATACTTGATGGAATATAGTTTCTAATAAGAGATATAAATAAATTTGAAAATGAAATTACACTTATAACAGCAACACACATAACCAAAGTTACGGTTAAATTATTTGTTACAGCCAAAGCAGAACAGATACCAAGAATTTGAAGAGTTATTGGGTTTTCATCAATAAGGGGCTTTAAAATAACTTCTTGATATCTTTTAAGATTCATAATCAAGCTCCTCTAATAATTTTCCATATCCAGAATTTCCAAACCAATATGAAATCATATTAGTAACTCCTCTTCCGGTTATTGTGGCTCCTGACAAGCCATCAATTTTGTATAATTTAGAAGGATCATCATTAGATACTTTCCCTTTAATTACTGACAATGTTACCTCATCACCTTGGTAAATCTTTTTTCCGATCCATGATTTTCTCCAATCTTCATTATCAACTTCAGCACCTAAACCAGGTGTTTCTTTGTGTTCATAATAAGTAATTCCTGAAACTGTATTGAAATCTCCTTCAATTGCAATATATCCAAATAATGTACCCCATAAACCATAGCCTCTTATTGGTAATATTAATTTATCTATATTTCCTTTATCGTCTCTTAGAATAAATATTTTTCCTACGTTTTCTCTATTTTTTATTATTGCTATATCATCGGATTGAGGAACTTTTGATGATAGGTTTTTGTCCTTAGTGGCTATTATTGGATCATAATCATCAATTTTAAAATTTTTATATTCATCCATTAACTGGCCTGTATCAAAATCAACAAATTTTTGCTCTAGCTTGGAAAATTGTTCTGCAATAGTTTGATCAGTTTCAATTTTTATATCAGCAACCTCAAGAACCTTTATTCTTCTATCATTAAGTTTATTCTCATTTTGTAAGTCTCTAAGACTTACAGCTGATATTGAAACAATTAATGAGCATACCAAACACACACTAAATGCAACCCCAATTGTTTTTAATACAGATTCATTCATTAGTTAATGCTTTTCTTTTTTTAATATTTGACATAACAACCATATGATCAATAACTGGAGCTAATAAATTTGCAAATAGTATAGCTAACATCATACCTTCAGGGAATGCTGGATTTATGACTCGAATAAGTATTACAGTAATACCAATAACTATTCCATAAATCCATCTTCCTTTATTAGTTCCTGAGCCAGATACTGGTTCAGTTGCCATAAAAACAAGACCAAATGCAAAACTTCCAATTACAGCATGCCACCACCAGGGTATATAGAACATAGGATTAGTATCTGACCCAATAAAGTTTAAGATTGATGACATCAATATCATACCTATTAATGTACCGAGTATTATTCTATAAGAAGCAACTTTGGTAGCTAATAAAATTATTAAACCAATTAATATTGCAATTATAGAGGTTTCTCCTACTGAGCCAGGTATATTTCCAATAAATGCATCCATCCATGAAAATGAATTTGTTATTCCTGGTAATCCATTTTCTGCAGCCATTCCTAATGCAGTTGCTCCACTATAGCCTTCTGGAACGATATTATAATCAGATATACCAGCAATCCATACCTTATCACCAGATATCTGAG
>CACEHH010000008.1 GCA_902559345.1 uncultured SAR86 cluster bacterium
TAAAAATATGCTTTCAGCTTTTAAACAATTTGTAGATCTGACTGTAAGCTCTAGCTCTTCGATAGATCTAAGTAATATAGGATCAAAATCATTTTGATCTTTTTTGGCCTCTTGTTCTGCAATAGCATCTAAATCAACAAATGCGCTAAGCTGTTGTTGAAATATTGTTGCAGAATGTTCAATAGCCATTTTTGGATCAAGAGTTCCGTCAGTTTCAAGCTCAATTACTAACTTGTCTAAGTCAGTTCTTTTACCTGATCTTGCATTATCAACTGTGTAAGATACCCTTCTAACAGGGCTATATGATGCATCAACCTTTAAAGCTCCTACAACTCTATCTTCGTCTTCTCTCAAATCAGCTGGTTCATAACCTCTTCCAGTTTTAACAGTTAATATCATTTTTAAATTAACTTTATCTACGATTGTAGCTATATGGAAATCTTGATTTACTAACTCAACATTGCCGGGAACTTCAAATGAAGAAGCTAAAACATCGCATGGTCCTGTTACATCTAATGCTATCTCAGCAGAATCGCCTTCAATTAAGTTAATTGGCATATCTTTAATATTAAGTAGTATATTTATGACATCTTCTCTTACTCCTTCAATGGTGCTGTATTCGTGTGATATACCATCAATTGATACATCTGTCACAGCAGCTCCAGGCATAGATGAAAGAAGAATTCTTCTTAAAGCATTCCCTAGGGTATGTCCAAAACCTCTCTCTAAAGGCTCAAGCGTAACCTTTGATAAAGTTGGTGATACGTCATCAACTTGTATTTCAGTTGGTACTAATAAGTCTATTACTGATGTTTGCATAATTTTCTCCGCCTTTTTTAAATTATTTTGAATAGAGCTCAACAATGAGATTTTCGTTAATTTCTGCACTTAAATCAGTTCTATCAGGAATAGATTTAAATACGCCTTTAAAATTTTCTCCATCTACCTCGAGCCAATCACAATCTTCTCTAGATTCTGAAATTTTCAAAGCTGCAGCTATTCTTAAATGTCCTCTTTTCGATTCTCTTACTTCGATTTCATCACCTGGTTGAACTTGAAATGAAGGTATATTCACAACTTTACCATTAACCATAAAAGCTTTATGAGAGACCATTTGCCTTGCTTCTGCTCTGGTTGACCCAAAACCCATTCTGTAGGCCACATTATCTAGTCTTTTTTCAAGAAGAGATAAAAGATTTTCACCTGTATTGCCTTTTGATGAAGCGGCCTTTTTATAATAATTTCTAAATTGTTTTTCAAGAACTCCATACATTCTTCTTACTTTTTGTTTTTCTCTAAGCTGAAGACCATAATCAGATAATCTTCCCCTTCTAGCACCGTGAACGCCTGGTACTGTATCCATTTTACATTTTGATTCAATTGCCCTTACACCACTCTTTAAAAGCAAGTCAGTGCCCTCTCTTCTAGAAAGTCTTAACGATGGTCCTCTATATCTAGCCATTAAATTCTCCTTTAAACTCTTCTTTTCTTAGATGGTCTGCATCCATTATGAGGAAGAGGTGTAACATCTGTAATACTCTTAATTTTTAAACCGCAAGCATTTAAAGCTCTAATTGCTGACTCTCTTCCGCCACCTGGCCCTTTAACTTTTACATCTAGGTTAATCATTCCGAATTCTTTTGCAGCATTTCCTGCCTTATCTGCAGCTATTTGAGCAGCAAAAGGCGTGCTTTTTCTTGATCCTTTAAATCCTGAACCACCGGATGTTGCCCAACAAATTGTATTACCTTGCTTATCGGTAATAGTAACAATAGTGTTATTAAATGATGAGTGTATGTGTGCAACTCCATCATTTACTATTTTTTTATTTTTCTTTCCTTTAGTTGCCATATTTATCCTCTCATTGGCTTCTTAGGCCCTTTCCTTGTTCTCGCATTATTTTTAGTATTTTGTCCTCTAGTAGGCAATTTTCTTCTATGTCTTATGCCCCTATAACTAGCTAAGTCCATTAATCTTTTAATATTTGTGCTTATGTTTCTTCTAAGGTCTCCCTCAACAACATATGATGCTACTGAAGTTCTTATACTTTCGATTTCATCTTCTGATAAATCAGATATTTTTTTTGTATAATCTATCTTCAAATCAGTACAAATATTTTGAGCTGTTTTTCTTCCAATACCATATATATGAGTTAATGAAATCTCAATATGTTTGTTTTCTGGAACATTTACTCCTGCGATTCTAGCCATAATTTAACCTTGCCTTTGTTTATGTTTTTGATCTGTTTTACAAATCACGAATAAAACGCCATTTCTTCTTACAATTTTGCAATTCCTACAGATTTTCTTAACTGATGCTTTTACTTTCATATTATCTCTTATAGTTTTTTAAATTAGCTTTCTTCATTAATGAGGCATATTGTGATGACATCATATGAGATTGAACCTGAGCCATAAAATCCATTAATACAACCACTATAATTAATACTGAAGTTCCTCCAACAGAAATGGTTGGCGATATCCCCCCAAAGTTCATTAAGGCTATTGGAAGTAAACATATTAATGTCAAATAAATTGCTCCAAATACTGTTAATCTTGCTAATACAGAATCAATATAATTGGCCGTTTGTTCTCCTGGTCTAATTCCAGCTATGTAAGCTCCAGATCTCTTAAGATTGTCTGAAACATCCTTTGTATTAAAAGTTAATGCTAGCCATATAAAACAGAAACTAATTATTAGTGTTGCAAAAACAATAATATATAAAGGCTGTCCTGGATTCATAAGTAACGCAAAACTCTGTAAGAAGCCTAATGATTCGCTTTCTCCAAACCATGAAGATAGTGATGCTGGAAATAATAGGAATGTACTTGCAAAAATTGCAGGTATAACTCCAGCCATATTCACTTTAAATGGAAGATGACTTGTTTGAGCTTGCATTAATTTTCTTCCCTGTTGTCTTTGTGCATAATTAACAGTAATTCTTCTTTGTCCTCTTTCAATAAATACAACAACTGCTATAACCGCCATTGATAATAGTCCTATTCCAATTAAAAGAAGAATGCTTATTTCTCCAAGCCTTGACTGCTCTAAAGCTTGTCCAATAGCAGCAGGAATACCAGTAAGAATACTGGTAGCAATGATTATTGATATTCCGTTCCCAATCCCTCTATCTGAAACTTGTTCACCTAACCACATTAAGAACATTGTTCCGGCAACTATAGAGAATACAGCAGGCAAAATAAATGAGATACCTGGGTTTATAGCTGCAGTAGATGATAATGTCACTGCTAATGCTAGACCTTGTATAAATGCTAAAAGCGCAGTTCCATACCTGGTATATTGAGTTATTTTGTTTCTTCCAGCTTGTCCATCTTTTTTTAGTTCCTGTAGATATGGCACTGAATTAGAAAAAAGCTGCATGATAATTGCTGATGAAATATATGGAACAACATTTAAAGCGAATATACTCATTCTCTCTAATGCCCCTCCAGAAAATAAATTAAAAAGACCTATCAAAGTTTCATCCTGTCTAGAAAAAAAACTTTCAAGCTGAACAGGGTCGATACCAGGAATGGGAATATGTGTTCCCATCCTGTAAACAATAATTGCAAAAAAAACGAACCTTAAACGCTTCCATAGATCGCTCATGTTACCCTGGTCTGACATTACTTAGTACTTACCTCTTTTTGATTATCTTTATTTGTATTAATCTCTAAAATTTTACCGCCTGCATCTTCTATTGATTTCTTGGCACCCTTAGAAACAGCGATTCCTTCAACAGTTACCTTAGAACTAATTGAGGTATCGCCAAATATTTTTACTTTCTTAATAGATTTACTTATTACTTTTTTTTCTACAAGAGTTTTTAAATTTACTACATCCATTCCATCTATATTCTTAATATTTACTTCTTTAAAACTATTATTTACTCTTGATGAGAATCCAAATTTTGGCAATCTCATCTGAAGTGGCATTTGTCCACCCTCAAACCCAGGCCTTATCTTTCCACCTGATCTTGATTTTTGACCTTTATGCCCTCTGCCAGAAGTTTTACCTGTACCTGAACCTATTCCTCTACCAACTCTTTTTCTGTTTTTTGAAGACCCTTCATCAGAAATAGAATTTAGAGTCATAGTTTTTTTTAAATCTTCACTCATTTTTATTTTTCCATTATCTCTAACATATCGGAGATTTTATTAATCATTCCTCTATTACTTGGTGTATCAACAACTGTCACAGTTTGGTTTAATTTTTTGAATCCCAATCCTTTAATGCAAAGCTTATGTTTTTGCATCCTTCCAATCCCACTTTTAACAAGTTTAATTTTTATTTCTTTATCTTTAGTCATGATATTTCTTCAACTTTTTTGCCTCTTCTTAATGCAACTGTCTCAGGAGATTCCATTTCATTTAAAGCATTAATAGTTGCTCTAACAACATTTACAGGATTTGTAGATCCATAACACTTTGCTAAAACATTTTGAACTCCTGCAAGCTCTAATACTGCTCTCATTGCTCCACCAGCAATAATTCCAGTACCTTCTGATGCCGGCTGCATATAAACATTAGCTGATCCATGTTTAGCTTTGATTGGGTACCATATAGTAGTGTTATTAAGCTCAACCTCAATCATACTTCTTCTTGCGTTTTCCATAGCCTTTTGAATAGCAATAGGTACCTCTTTAGCTTTACCTCTTCCAAAACCAACTCTACCATTACCATCACCAACTACAGTCAAGGCTGTAAATCCAAATATCCTGCCGCCTTTAACAACTTTAGCTACTCTATTAACTTGAACTAACTTTTCTTCTAAAGCATCAACTTGTTGATTGTTCATTGCATTATTCTCTTTCATTTAATTAAAACTCCAATCCTGCATCTCTAGCAGAATCTGCCAAAGCTTTTATTCGACCATGATATTTATATCCCGACCTATCAAACACAACTTTCTTAATACCATTCTCTATAGCTCTCTCAGCAACCTTCTTTCCAATTTCTGCTGCAGCCACTAGATTGTTTGAATTTAAATTTAACTCTTTTTCTACTGTAGATGCTGATACGATGACTTTTGATCCAAGGTTATCAAATATTTGAGCATAGAGATGTTGAGATGATCTATAAACACTCAACCTAGGAGATTCTTGATTTCTAATATTAGACCTTGATTTTTTTGCCCTTCTTAGCCTTGATAAATTTTTAGTACTCATTTATGCACCCGCTCCAGCAGCCTTCTTAGCTTCTTTTCTTTTAACTTGCTCATCAGAATATCTAACACCTTTACCTTTATATGGTTCAGGTGGTCTAAAAGATCTAATTTCTGCAGCAGCTTGTCCTAGAACTTGTTTATTATGGCTTCTTAAAATCACTTCTGTTTGAGATGGTGTCTCTACCTCAACTTCTTCTGGTAATTGATATTTGATAGGATGAGAAAAACCAAGAGTAAGTTCTAGTAGCTTCCCTGAAGCTTTTGCTCTGTATCCAACACCAATTAGTTCAAGTTTCTTTTCAAAACCTTCAGTAACTCCAATTATCATATTATTTATTATTGATCTTGTTGTTCCAGCTAAAGCAATAGATTTTTGATTGGTGTCATCATATTTAATAGAGATAATATTTTCATTAACTTCTATGGATACTGATGAAGGCATATTAAAATCTAATTCGCCTTTACTTCCTTTAACACTTACAACATTGTTATCAGTTGTTAAATTTACTGAATCAGGAATTGTTATTGGATTTTTTGCTACTCTAGACATTAAAATACCTCACACAAAATTTCACCACCAACATTATTAGCTTTTGCATCTTTATCAGTCATGAGTCCTTGGTTGGTAGAAATAATATATGCTCCAAGGCCACCCTTTACTGTTTCAAAATCAGAAGCGCTCGAGTACTTTCTTAGACTTGGTTTGCTAATCCTTTTTAGCTCCTTGATAACGGGCTTTTCATTATGATATTTAAGGCCAACCTCGATCATTGGTTTATTATCTAATTCTGTTTTATTACATGATTTTAGATAGCCCTCTGCAATCAAGACATTAATTAATTCATGTTTCAGTTTTGAATATGGGACTAAGACATTATCCTTGCCACGCATTAGCCCATTTCTAATTCTTGTTAAGCAGTCTGATATTGGATCTTGAAAACTCATATTATTACCAACTTGATTTAACTAAACCAGGTATATCTCCTCTCATTGCAGCTTCTCTTAGTTTAATCCGACTTAAACCGAATTTCCTATAGACTGCATGAGGCCTTCCTGTTACCTGACATCTTCTAACCACACGAGATGGGCTTGCATTTCTTGGAAGTTTTTGAAACTTAACGCGCGCCTCATATCTTTCTTCACTTGAAAGGTTCTCATCGTTCATTATTTTTTTAAGAGCAGCTCTTTTGTCTGCAAATTTTGCAACTGTCTTAATTCTCTTAACTTCTCTTGCTATCATTGATTTCTTTGCCATAATCCTGCCTATTGTTTAAATGGGAAATTAAAAGCCTTTAAAAGTGCTTTTGCGTGTTCTTGAGATGTTGCAGATGTATTTATACAAACATCCATACCTCTTATATTATCAATATTGTCATAATTAATTTCTGGAAAAATTATCTGCTCTTTAATGCCGAAGTTAAAATTTCCTTGCTGATCAAATGATTTTATATTTAGGCCTCTAAAGTCTCTTTCACGAGGAATGGCTATGATAATAAGCCTTTCAATAAAATCATACATTTTATTACCTCTTAAGGTAACTTTGCACCCTAGCGGCCAGCCTTCTCTAATTTTAAAACTCGCAACTGATTGCCTTGCTTTTGTTGTTATTGGTTTTTGACCTGCTATAACTGTTAAATTTTGCAATGCTGATTCTAAATGTTTTTTATCATTTGCGGCCTCGCCAACACCCATATTTATAACTACCTTTGTTATCTTTGGTACAGCCATTATGTTATCTATTCCTAGCTCTTCTTTCAGCGCTGGGCGAAGTTCTTTGTTAAACTTTTCTCTCAAATTAGCCATTATTTAATTTCAACCCCATCAGATTTATACATTCTTATCTTTTTTCCATTTTTATCAGTTGAATATGCAATTTTGTCTTTAGATTTCTTTTTTGGGTTCCATATTGCAAGGTTTGAAAGTGAAATTGCTGCTTCTTGTTCAACAACTCCTCCTGTGACACCCATCTCTGGATTTGGTTTTGTATGTTTCTTAATCATATTTATTCCAGTTACAATTCCCTTATTCTTTAATTTTAATATCTCTCTTAAGGTTCCCTTTTTTCCAATATCCTTACCAGCAACAACAATCACTTCATCCCCTGATCTTAATTTTGTTGGTGTTGAATGATTTTTCATCTTATATAACCTCTGGAGCAAGAGACAATATTTTCATATGTCGTCCATCTCTTAATTCTCTTGTTACTGGTCCAAATACTCTAGTGCCGATTGGAGCTTTTTGTGCATTAATCAAAACAGCAGCATTTTCATCAAATTTTATTAAAGACCCATCACGTCTTCTAACACCTTTTTTAGTTCTTACAATAAGAGCATCAACAACCTGACCTTTCTTTACCTTACCGGTTGGAATTGCTTCACGAACCGCTACTTTGATAATGTCTCCAATGTTAGCGTACCTTCTTTTAGAGCCGCCAAGAACTTTAATACACATAACGCTTCTTGCGCCACTGTTATCAGCTATTTTAAGAAGTGACTGCATCTGAATCATTATTCTTTCTCCTTAATTGCATCTTGCTTAGAACCATCTGTCATAAGTATCCATGTTTTAGTTTTGGAGTAAGGTCTGCATTCTTTAACAGACACAATGTCACCAATTGAAGCAACATTATCTTCATCATGAGCATGGACCTTAGTAGCTCTCTTAATAACTTTTCCGTACAAAGGATGTTTAACTTTTCTTTCGATCTTAACAGTTATGGTCTTGTCTGCCTTATTGCTAGTGACAACGCCTGTTAATATTCTTGGATTTGTTGTTTCCATTATCTTTTATCCCTTATCCTTTAATTTATTTTCATTAATAATAGTCTTTATCATTGCTATTTTTTTTCTAATTTTTCTTAATTCACTGGTTTCATTCAATTGGCCTGTTTTATGTTTAATTCTTAGTCCAAACTGAGATTCTCGAGCAGATATAAGCTCAGCATTTAACTGTTTTAAGTCTTTTTTTCTTAAATCTACCAGTTCCTTATTCATTTAAAGATCCTTCTTAATAAAGTGAGTTTTTATTGGTAACTTTGCTGAAGCTAATCTAAAAGCCTCTCTAGCAAGTTCTTCTTCTACTCCTGCCATTTCAAACATTACTTTGCCTGGTTGAACAAGTGCTACCCAATACTCAACGTTACCCTTTCCTTTTCCCATTCTCACTTCTAATGGTTTTTTGGTAATTGGTTTGTCTGGGAAAATTCTAATCCAAATATTTCCACCTCTTTTTATATATCTAGTCATTGCCCTTCTAGCGGCTTCAATTTGCCTAGCAGTAATTCTTCCTCTGCCAGATGCAACTAGTCCAAATCTTCCAAATGCAATAGTATTCCCATTCTGAGCTAGGCCTCTATTTCGGCCTTTATGCATTTTTCTAAATTTTGTTTGTTTAGGTTGTAACATTTCTCTTAGCTACCTCCGTGATTTTTATAAGGATCTTCTGTGATTTCACCTCTATATACCCAAACCTTAACACCTATAATTCCATATGTAGTTAAAGCTTCAGCAGTACCATAGTCTATATCTGCTCTTAATGTATGCAATGGTACTCTACCCTCTCTATACCACTCGGTTCTTGCAATCTCAGCTCCATTAAGTCTTCCAGAAACTTCAATTCTTACACCTTTAGCACTTTGTCTTAAAGCACTTTGAACTGTTCTTTTCATTGCCCTTCTAAACATAACTCTTTTTTCAAGCTGTTGAGCCACACCTTCTGCAAGAATTTTTGCATCTAAATCAGGCTTCTTGACCTCTTTAATATTTATTTGTGATGGTCCTTTTACTATTTTTTCAACTGCCTTCTTTAAATTCTCTATCTCTTCACCTCTTTTACCAATAATTATTCCTGGCCTTGCTGTATGAATATTAACAATGAATGTATCAGCTGTTCTTTCTAACTCAATTTTGCTAATTGAAGAATTTTTTAATTTTGTTCCTAGGTGTTTCCTAACTTTTAAATCTTCGATTAAATTAGCAGAAAAGTCCTTCCCCTTTGCATACCAATTTGCATTTTGTTTTTTTGAAACACCTAATCTAAAGCCATTTGGATTAACTTTCTGTCCCATTATTTGTCTCCCTCAGCCAAAACTATTTCTATGTGGCATGTAGGTTTTATTATTCTATCTGCTCTACCTCTTGCTCTAGGTTTCATTCTCTTTAGTCTCATTCCTTGATTAACAATAATTGACTTTACAGATAATTTATCAATATCAGAATTATTATTATTCTCTGCATTAGCTATGGCGGATTCTAGTAACTTCTTAATAATTGCTGATCCTTTTTGTTTATTAAAATTTAAAAAATCCAAAGCTTCGTCAATCTTCTTTCCTCTAATCTGATCAGCTACCAAAGCAGCTTTCTGAGGTGAAAGTCTTGTTCCTTTTAAATATGCTCTAGTTTCCATAATTAAGCCTTCCTATCGCCTGAATGCATTTTAAAAGTTCTTGTAATTGCAAATTCACCTAGCTTATGACCAACCATATCCTCATTAATAAAAACAGGAACATGCTGTCTTCCATTATGAACAGCAATTGTCAAACCAACCATTGATGGAATAATCATTGATCTCCTGGACCAAGTCTTAATTGGTTTTTTATCATTACTAGCATTAGCCTCATCAACTTTTTTTGATAAAGATAAATCTATAAATGGTCCTTTCTTAAGTGATCTAGGCATACTACTTCTTACCTCTTCTTCTAATAATTAAATCATCAGTTCTTTGATTTTTTCTTGTCTTATAACCTTTTGTTGGAACTCCCCATGGAGTTGATGGATGTCTGCCTCCAGATGTTCTACCCTCTCCACCTCCATGCGGATGATCAACCGGATTCATAGCAACACCTCTAACTGTAGGCCTAACACCTCTCCATCTTTTAGCACCAGCTTTTCCTAAAGACTTTAGATTATTTTCTTGGTTTGAGACTGTTCCAAGTGTTGCTCGACATTCCCAAAGAACTTTTCTGGTCTCACCAGACTGAAGTCTTAAAGTTGCGTAGATACCTTCTTTAGCAACCAACCTTGCAGATGTTCCAGCGCTTCTTGCTAATTGAGCACCTTTCATAGGTTTTAACTCTACACAGTGAACATTAGTACCCAAAGGAATATCTTTAAGCTTCATTGAATTACCAACTTTAATTTCACACTTATCAGATGAAATAATCTCATCACCAACTTTAATTTTAGATGGAGCAATAATATACCTTCTTTCTCCATCTAAATATTTTAATAAAGCTATGTGTGCTGACCTATTTGGATCATATTCAATTCTTTCGACAGTAGCTGGAATATCAAATTTATTTCTTTTAAAGTCAATTATTCTGTAATGTTGTTTATGGCCACCACCTTGATGTCTAACAGTTATTCTTCCATTATTGTTTCTACCGCCATTTTTTGACTTAGATTCAATAAGGGATTTATGAGGTTTTCCTTTATATAAATCAGATTTAACTGAAATTAGCCCTCTTCTTCCTGGAGAAGTAGGTTTAGATTTAATGATTGCCATTAGTTTATGCCCTCAAACTGTATTTCAGAATCTTTACTTATAGATACAAAAGCTTTTTTATAATTTGATTTCTTGTATATTCCAAATCTATTTCTTTTAGTCTTGCCCTTAACAATAGAGGTCGTTACTTTTAAAACCTCAACTTTAAATAGTTCTTCAACGGCTTTTTTAATTTCTCTCTTAGTTGCTGAAAGATTTACTTTAAACACTACCTGCTTAAGTGTTTCGCTAAGCCCTGCTGTCTGCTCAGTAATTATTGGAGCTTCGATTAATGTATATAACTTTTCATTATCCATTTATCCATTCCTCGATTTGCTTTAAAGCCTCACTAGTAACTGCAACTTTCTGAGGCTTTAAAAGATTGACAGGGTTAATTTCTCGAACTGTAATGACATCAACATTAGGAATATTTCTTGCTGATAGATATAGATTGATGTCTAGTTCATCTGTAATTATTAAAACTTTGCTTAAAGAAAATTCATTTAAAAAATTTGCAATCTCTTTAGTTTTTGGTTTTTTAAGAACAGGTTTTTCAATAGCAACTAACCTATTTTGTCTAACAAGTTCAGAAAATATAGATTTAATTGCAGCTCGATACATTTTCTTGTTAATCTTTTTATTAAAATCTCTTGGACGAGATGCAAAAGTAACTCCGCCACCTCTCCAAAGAGGACTTCTGATTGTTCCAGCTCTTGCTCTTCCAGTTCCTTTTTGTCTATATGGCTTCTTGCCACCACCCCTTACTTCAGATCTGTTTTTTTGTTTAGCGCTTCCTTGCCTTGAAGCAGCCATAAAACTAACGACTGCCTGATGAATTAAAGATTCATTAAATTCTTTACTAAAAATATCATTAGAAATAGATATATCTTTATTTTTAGTATTGGATAATAGTTCTATCTTCATGATTTTTTTATTGATGGTTTAATTTTTACTTTAGAGCCATTAAAACCAGGAATAGCTCCTTTAATAAAGATGACATTATTTTCAATATCCATATCAACAATTTTCAAACTTTGAACAGTATTTTGAACATTACCCATATGGCCTGACATTTTTTTACCTTTCCAAACTCTTCCTGGTGTTTGACATTGACCAATAGATCCATGAGCTCTATGAGCAAGTGAATTTCCATGAGTAGCATCTTGCATTGCAAAATTATGTCTCTTGATAACGCCAGCATAGCCTTTTCCTTTTGATGTTCCTGTTACATCAACATGCTGACCAACTTCAAAAATATCTGCTGTAAGATGATGACCTATTTTATGATCAGTAACTTCATCATTTGTCTTAAATTCAGCTATAAATCCAGGATTTACATTTATTTTTTTATAGAATTCTTTTTGTGATTTTTTAAGATTATTAGATTTATTGGTTTTGGACACAACAAGAGCGTTATAACCATTCTTTTCTTTTGTTTTTATATCAACAACAAAATTACCGCAAACTGATACAGCAGTTACTGGTATAGATTCGCCATCTTCAAGAAAAAGACGTGACATTCCAGATTTTTTTCCTATTAAGCCTATGCTCAATTTTATCTCCTTTTACGGGGCTACAAACCCTCTATGGCCGCATTCGCGTTAAAATTTATTGTCCTAAGCTTATCTGAACATCTACCCCTGAGGATAGATCAAGTTTCATTAAAGCATCAACTGTTTTATCAGTTGGCTTGACAATGTCCATTAATCTCTTATATGTAACAATCTCATATTGATCTCTTGCATCTTTGTCTTTATGCGGAGAAATCAACACAGTTGTTCTCTCTTTTTTTACTGGTAAGGGTATTGGTCCATTGATTACAGCACCAGTTTTTTTAACAGTTTCAACAATCAATTTAGCAGAAGCATCAATTAATCTATAATCAAAAGCTTTAAGCCTAATTCTAATTGATTGATTCTCCATTTCCCTATTTATCTACCTATAAAAAAAATAATTTTACATCTCACAAATCGCAAAATGTGGCGTATTCTAAGCTTCTTAAAGCATTGCTGTCAACTTTATTAAACAGTCTTATAAATATTTTTTTTATGCTGTTTTTAACTCTTCTGCAATATTTTTAGGAACTTCGCCATATTTAGTAAATTCCATTGTGAAAGTGGCTCTTCCTTGTGTCTGCGATCTTAAATCAGTAGCATATCCAAACATCTCAGCCAAAGGGACTTCTGATGATACTTCTTTTCCAGAAGTAATATCATCCATACCCAAAATTATGCCTCTTCTTCTATTAAGATCTCCAACCACATCCCCCATGTGATCTTCTGGGGTCACAACAACGACCTTCATAATTGGTTCTAACAATGCTGGTTTTGCCTTAATTGCTCCATCTTTTAAAGCCATAGAACCTGCAATCTTAAATGCCATTTCATTAGAATCAACATCATGGAATGAGCCATCATAAAGCGTTGCTCTTAGAGCCAGTAATGGGTATCCTGCAATAACTCCGTTTTGCATTTGTTCTTGAATACCTTTATTGACTGCTGGAATATATTCTTTGGGAATAACTCCACCGACAATCTTATCTACAAATTCATAATCATCATCTAACCCTAAAGGCTCAAGTTTAAGCCACACATGCCCGTATTGACCTTTACCACCACTTTGTCTAACAAATTTGCCTTCAACGTCAACAGATTCTTTAATTGTCTCTCTATATGCTACTTGCGGTTTACCAATGTTTGCTTCTACTGAGAATTCTCTTTTCATTCTATCAACAAGAACGTCTAAGTGAAGTTCGCCCATTCCAGAAATAATAGTTTGTCCAGACTCCTCATCACTAGCAACCCTAAAAGATGGGTCTTCTTGAGCTAATTTTCCAAGAGCCAATGACATTTTTTCTTGATCTTGTTTGGATTTTGGCTCAACAGCAACAGATATAACAGGTTCTGGGAAATCCATTCTTTCCAAAACAATTGGTTTATTTATATCTGATAATGTATCGCCTGTAGTAATATCTTTTAGGCCAATACACGCAGCAATATCTCCTGCTCTGACCTCTTTAATCTCTTCTCTATTATTTGAATGCATTTGAACCATTCTTCCAACTCTTTCTTTTTTTGTACGAGTTGTGTTCATAACACCATCGCCAACACTCAGCACGCCAGAATAAACTCTAATAAAAGTTAATGTTCCTACAAATGGGTCAGTTGCTATTTTAAAAGCTAATGCTGAAAATGGTTCATCATCTGATGATGTTCTCGTATCCGCTTCTTCTTCTTCATCGCTGTTGTTGTTAGGTATAACCCCTTCTATTGCCTTGACTTCATCCGGAGCTGGTAAAAAGTCAATCACAGCATCTAAAACAGCTTGAACTCCTTTATTTTTAAATGCAGAGCCACAAAGAGCGAGAATAATCTCATTTGCTAAAGATCTTATTCTTAATCCTTCTTTGATTTGTTCTGTAGATAATTCCCCAGACTCAAGATATGCATCCATTAACTCTTCATTAGCTTCAGCAGCTGCTTCAACCATTTCTTCTCGAAGCTTGGTGCATCTATCTAATAAATCTTCTGGAATGTCTTTAGAATCGAAAGTAAGCCCTTGATCTTCTTCATTCCAATAGATTGCTCTCATTTTAATAAGGTCTACGACTCCTTTAAAATCATCTTCTGCGCCTATGTTGTATTGAATAGGAACTACATTTGCTTGGAGTCTGTCTTTAATTTGATCTACAACCCTTTCAAAGTTAGCTCCTGCTCTATCCATTTTATTTACAAAAACTATTCTTGGAACCTCATAACGATTAGCTTGTCTCCAAACTGTCTCAGACTGAGGCTCTACACCAGATGTTCCGCAGAAAACTACAACAGCACCATCCAAAACCCTTAATGAACGTTCAACTTCAATAGTAAAATCTACGTGCCCAGGGGTATCAATAATATTGATTCTATGTTGTGGATACTGTTGCTCCATTCCACTCCAGAAACATGTAGTTGCAGCAGAGGTAATTGTGATTCCTCTTTCTTGCTCTTGTTCCATCCAATCCATAACAGCAGCACCATCATGAACTTCGCCAATCTTATGAGAAAGGCCTGTATAAAATAATACTCTTTCAGTAGTTGTTGTTTTACCAGCATCTACGTGAGCACATATTCCGACATTCCTATATTTATTTAAAACAGTATCTCTTGCCATAATTATCTAATTAATATTATTAAAATCTGAAATGTGAAAAGGCCTTATTGGCTTCAGCCATTTTGTGAACATCTTCTCTTTTACGATAAGCTGAGCCTTTCTTTTGAGAAGCATCTTGAAGCTCGCCGGCAAGTCTTAAATCCATAGATTTTTCACTCCTTTTTCTTGCAGCCTCTACAATCCACCTCATAGCTAAAGCCTGTCTTCTTGATGGACGAATTTCAACTGGAACCTGATAATTTGCTCCGCCAACTCTTCTTGACTTTACCTCTACAACTGGACTAACTTCCTCAAGCGCTTTCATAAAAATATCTAATGGATTATCTTTCGAATTCTTATTTATTTGATCAAAAGCTCCATATACAATTTTTTCAGCGACAGATTTTTTGCCATCTTTCATTAAATTATTCATGAATTTGGCTAAAATAATATCTTTATATTTTGGATCTGGTAAAACTTTCCTTTTTTCAGGACTTCTTCTTCTTGGCATAACTATTTACCTTTTTTAGCCCCATATTTTGATCTTCGTTGTTTTCTTCCAGCCACACCAGATGTATCTAGTGTACCTCTAACGGTATGATATCTAACTCCTGGCAAATCCTTTACTCTTCCGCCTCTTATTAAGACCAATGAGTGTTCTTGAAGATTGTGCCCTTCTCCACCTATATATGATGTAACCTCATAACCACTAGTTAGCCTTACTCTGCATACTTTTCTAAGTGCGGAATTCGGCTTCTTTGGTGTAGTAGTATATACGCGAGTGCAAACCCCTCTCCTTTGTGGGCAAGCATTCAATGCCGGCACATCAGTCTTTTTAACCTTAGGTTTTCTAGACTTTTTTATTAATTGATTTACTGTAGCCATATTAATTTTCGTTATACGCGGCGATTTTATAGAGCAGATCGTTAATGGTCAACATTATTCTTCATCATTTTCATTAAGTTCTTGTCTTAATGCTTCTTCTAGATCTTGTTCTGATAATATTTGTTCATCAAATTCACCCTGTTTCTTACTTCTTAGTTTGTCATGGAATTCCATTCCTGTTCCGGCAGGTATCAATCTTCCAACAACAACATTTTCTTTTAAGCCTCTTAAATGATCTTTCTTGCCTGTAACAGCAGCTTCTGTTAAAACTCTCGTAGTTTCTTGGAAAGAAGCAGCTGATATAAATGAATCAGTTGCAAGAGATGCTTTGGTAATTCCTAATAATACTCTTTCGAATGAAGCTGGATTTTTACCACTATTTTCAACTTTTTTGTTTTCTTCTTTAAGCTCAGCGTAACTAACCTGATCGCCTTGAATAAACTTTGTATCTCCACCATCAATGATAAGTGCTTTTCTTAACATCTGTCTCAAGATTGTTTCAATATGTTTATCATTAATCGATACGCCTTGAAGTCTATATACATCTTGAATCTCATTAACAATAAAGTTTGTTAATTCAGGAATTCCTTTTAATCTTAAAATATCATGAGGACTTAATGGGCCTTCAGAAATTATGTCACCCTTGTTGATTCTCTCTCCCTCAAAAACATTTAATGTTCTATGTTTAGGTATCAACATCTCAGTATTTTGTGATTTTTTGGTAGCTCCTTCAGGAGTTATAACAAGTCTTACCTTTCCTTTTGTTTCTTTCCCAAAAGAAACAACGCCTGTTTTTTCTGCTAATACAGCAGCATCTTTTGGCTTTCTTGCCTCAAATAAGTCAGCAACTCTAGGTAAGCCGCCTGTAATATCTTTAGTTTTTGATGCAACTAGCGGCATTCTTGCAATAACTTCACCAGCTGAAATCTTCTGGCCGTTTGCTAAGTTTATTAATCCGCCAGCTGGCAATGTGTATATAGCAGGTTGTTTAAATTCTCCAATTAATACTGGATTCTTTTTAGAGTCAACAATTTCAATTGTTGGAGTCATATCTCGACCCGCTGATGGTCTATCTGCAACTTCAATTATCTCCATGCTCGAAAGCCCTGTAAGATCATCTACTTGTTCGGTTACAGTTATACCAGGTTCTATATCTATAAATCTAACTTTTCCAGATGCTTCAGAAACAATCGGTCTTGTATATGGATCCCATGATGCTACTTTGACTCCGTCTGTTAAATCATCAGCATTATCGACTTCTAAAACCGCTCCATAAGGAACTTTATACTGCTCAATAATTTTTCCGTTAGCATCTGAAATAGAACACATAGCATTTCTTGATACAACTACTTCAAGCTTATCCTTATTAGTTACAGTTTTCATATCCTCAGAAAATGATACCGCTCCTGCGCTTTTGTTATAGATTGCATTGTCTTCGGATGAACTTGAAGCTGCACCACCAATATGGAAAGTTCTCATCGTAAGCTGTGTGCCAGGTTCACCAATCGACTGTGCTGCTACAACACCTACTGCCTCACCTCTATGAACAAGATGTCCTCTAGCAAGGTCTCTACCATAACAATTTGCACATACTCCAATTGGGGCATCGCATGTCATTGGAGATCTAATTTTAAGACTTGATAGATTAAGCTCATCTATGACATCTAAAGCATCTTCATCAAGCATTGTATTTTTAGCAAATAATTCTTTTCCATCTGCATCAAGAATAGGCTCTGCAATAACTCTACCTAATATTCTGTCTGTAAGAGGCTGAATGATCTCACCACCATCAATAATAGAAGTAACAACAATTGATTCATCGGTGCCACAATCATCAATATTAATAACAGAGTCCATTGATACATCACATAATCTTCTTGTTAAATAACCTGAATTAGCTGTTTTTAAAGCAGTATCAGCCAATCCCTTTCTGGCACCATGTGTGGATATAAAATACTGCAATACAGATAAACCTTCTCTGAAATTAGCTGTGATTGGAGTTTCAATAATCGAGCCATCAGGTTTTGACATTAACCCTCGCATTCCAGATAGCTGCCTTATCTGAGCTGGTGAGCCTCTTGCGCCTGAGTCTGCATAAATATATACAGAATTAAAAGATGATTGTTCAATACTTTCACCCTCTGGTGTTTCAGCAGTCTCAGTACTAATTTTTTCCATCATAGCTTTTGCCACTTGCTCATTAGCTCTTGACCATATATCGATAACTTTATTATATCTTTCACCCCTAGTTACGAGACCAGAATCAAACTGCTTCTCAATTGATTTAACTTCCTTCTCTGATGTGTCAATAATTTTTGCCTTTTCTTCTGGTATTACAAAATCATTAACTCCAATTGATGATCCAGATCTGGTTGAGAAATCAAAACCTAAATACATTAATTGATCAGCAAATATTACAGTTTTCTTTAAACCAGCTTTTCTGTATGAAATATCAACTAATTTTGATACTGATTTCTTATTTAAAACGTTATTGATATTTTCAAAGCCAACTTCATAAGGTGTAATTCTCCATATAAGGATTCTTCCAACAGTTGAGTCTTCAAGAGAGGTTTCATCTTTAGAATGATTAATTCTTACTTTTACGGGAGAATGTATATCTAAACTTCCAGTTTCATATGCTCTAAGAACTTCATCTGGATTACTAAAAACTCTTCCTCCACCAGAAGAATTCGCATTATCTCTGGTCATATAATAAAGACCTAAAACAACATCTTGAGTAGGATTAATTATAGGAGCCCCATCTGCGGGAGATAAGATATTATTAGTAGACATCATAAGAGCCCTAGCCTCAAGCTGGGCTTCTAAAGTTAATGGAACGTGGACTGCCATCTGATCTCCATCAAAATCAGCATTAAATGCAACACATACTAGAGGATGCAGTTGTATTGCCTTACCTTCAATCAACTTTGGTTCAAATGCTTGTAATCCTAATCTGTGTAATGTTGGTGCTCTATTAAGTAAAACTGGGTGCTCTCGAATAACCTCTTCAAGAACCTCCCAAACTTCTGGAGTTTCCCTTTCAACTAATTTTTTTGCAGCTTTAATAGTTGTTGCAAGCTCTCTGTTTTCTAGTTTTCCATAAACAAAGGGTTTAAATAATTCAAGTGCCATTTTTTTTGGTAGGCCACATTGATGTAGCTTAAGGTTAGGACCGGCCACAATTACAGATCTTCCAGAATAGTCAACACGCTTACCGAGAAGGTTTTGTCTAAATCGACCGCCCTTACCTTTAATCATGTCAGCTAATGATTTTAATGGTCTTTTATTGGTTCCTGTTATTACTCTTCCTCTACGTCCATTATCTAAAAGAGCATCTACAGACTCTTGTAACATTCTTTTTTCATTCCTAACAATTATCTCAGGAGCATTTAATTCTAATAACCTTTTTAATCTATTATTTCTATTAATTACTCTCCTATAAAGATCATTCAAATCAGATGTAGCAAATCTTCCCCCTTCAAGAGGAACTAGTGGTCTTAGATCTGGTGGTAATACAGGCAAGATATTCATTACCATCCATTCTGGTTTGTTACCAGAATCTTTAAAAGCTTCAAGCAACTTTAATCTCTTAGATAGCTTCTTAAGCTTAGTTTCTGAATTTGTTTGAGGAATCTCCTCTCTAATAATTCTTATTTCATCATCTATATCAATTTCTTCTAGTAATACCTGAACGGCCTCTGCTCCCATTCCTGCAGTAAACTCATCACCATATTCTTCATATTTTTCTACCCATTCTTCTTCTGTAAGGATTTCACCTTTTTCTAATGGCGTTAGACCAGGATCAGTAACAATATAACTTTCAAAATAAAGAACTCTTTCAATTTCTCTTAAAGTAACATTTAAGAGTAACCCTATTCTTGAGGGCAATGATTTTAAAAACCAAATATGAGCAACTGGCGCAGCAAGATCAATGTGCCCCATTCTTTCTCTTCTAACTTTTGCTAAAGTTACCTCAACTCCACATTTCTCACATACAACACCCCGGTGTTTCATTCTTTTATATTTACCGCATATGCATTCATAATCCTTTACAGGACCAAAAATTTTTGCGCAAAATAGACCGTCTCTTTCGGGTTTAAAAGTCCTATAATTTATAGTTTCTGGTTTTTTAACCTCGCCCCAAGACCAAGATTTAATAACCTGAGGAGAAGCCAGGCCTGCTGAGATTGTGGTGAAATCTTCTTGACCAGTTTTTAAAGATTTTAATAAGTCTTTCAATTTTATCTCCTATTTGTCTATATCTAATTCGATGTTGATTCCTAATGACTTAATTTCCTTGCTAAGAACATTAAATGATTCAGGAACATCGGCATCCATTTCATAACTTCCATCAACAATATTTTTATACATCTTGGTTCTTCCAGAGACGTCATCTGATTTAACAGTTAGCATTTCTTGGAGAGTATATGATGCCCCGTATGCTTCAAGAGCCCAAACTTCCATTTCTCCAAATCTTTGACCACCAAATTGAGCTTTACCACCCAATGGTTGTTGGGTAACCAAGCTATATGAGCCTGTTGACCTTGCATGCATTTTGTCATCTACCAAATGATTAAGTTTTATTATGTACATATAACCTACAGTAACTGGTCGATCAAACTTTTGCCCAGTTCTGCCATCAAATAAAGTAAGCTGACCAGATTCTGGTAGGTCAGCTAGCTTTAAAAGATCTTTGATTTCACTTTCTTTTGCTCCATCAAAAACAGGAGTAGCAATAGGCAGTCCATCTTTAAGATTTTCTGCTAGTTCTATAATTTCCGTATTATTAAATGAATTGATATTTTCTTTGTTTGCAGCATTAGCATTATAAAGTTTATCTAAATATGACTTCAATTCTGCTGGTTTAGCATTATCCTTAAGCATTGCATCTATCTTTTTTCCTATTCCTTTAGCTGCAGCTCCCATATGGGTTTCAAGCACTTGACCAACATTCATCCTTGATGGAACTCCAAGTGGATTTAATACAATATCAACTGGGTTGCCTTCTATATCATATGGCATATCTTCTACAGGCATAATTTCTGAAATAACGCCTTTATTACCATGTCTTCCTGCCATTTTATCTCCAGGCTGAATCCTTCTCTTGATAGCTAAATAAACTTTTACTATCTTAATTACGCCTGGAGCCAGATCATGACCTCTTATAATTTTAGATTTCTTTTCTTCAAATCTAGTTTTTATATCCTTAATATATGCCTTATATAGAACTTCTGTTTCTTCTATAGTCTCATTAACATTTTTTACATCTACCCTTATTGAGAAAATATCATTCAGCTTAAGTGTTTCTAATTTTTCTAAAGATAGTATTTCACTTTTTTTAATTCCATTTCCTTTAACAGCTTTATTATTTTTCAGCAGCTCACAAAGCCTAGTTTTGGTTGCCTGTTCAACTACTGCGGCCTCATCATCAGCATCTTTCTTTGATTGATCTAGATGATCTTGTTCTATAGATTGAGTTCTAACATCTTTTTCAACTCCATCTCTGGTGAAGACCTCTACACCAATTACAGTACCTTTAGAGCTAGATCTTTGAGAAGTATCTTTAACATCAGATGCTTTCTCTCCAAAAATAGCTCTTAATAGCTTCTCTTCTGGTGAAAGTTGAGTTTCGCCTTTAGGAGTAATCTTGCCTACTAAAATATCTCCTGGCTCAACCTCTGCACCAACATATACAATGCCACATTCATCAAGCTTATTTAATGAGCCTTCTCCAACATTAGGAATATCTGCAGTAATCTCTTCAGAGCCAAGCTTTGTATCTCTTGCAATACATACTATTTCTTGAATATGTATAGATGTAAATCTATCTTCTCGGGCTACTTTTTCAGAAATTAATATTGAATCTTCAAAGTTATATCCGTTCCATGGCATAAATGCTATTCGAATATTCTGGCCCAGAGCTAATTCTCCATTATCAACTGAAGGACCGTCAGCTAAGATATCATCTGCTTTTACTATGTCCCCTGGTTTTACAATTGGACGCTGATTAATGCAGGTATTCTGATTAGATCTTGTGTATTTTATTAGGTTGTAAACATCTGATGCTGTTTTAGATTTTTTATCAGTTACTCTCACAACAATCCTTGAAGCATCGACACTTTCAACAACTCCTGAATTTTTTGCAACTATACATACACCTGAATCTCTAGCAACAACTGTCTCCAGTCCAGTTCCTACGAGCGGTTTTTCTGCTTTAAGGACAGGTACAGCTTGACGCTGCATGTTTGAACCCATTAATGCTCGGTTTGCATCATCGTGCTCTAAGAAAGGTATTAAAGATGCAGCAATAGATACAACCTGTTGGGGAGATACATCCATTAAATCAATTCTATCTGGAGACATTAATTCAAATTCATTGGCATGCCTAACTGCAACTAAGTCATCAATAAATCTATTATTTTTATCTAAAATAACGTTTGCTTGTGCAATAACGTGTTCTGCCTCATCAATTGCAGATAAATAAATAATTTCATCTGTAACCTTACCGCCAGCAACTTTCCTGTATGGGGTTTCAATAAATCCATATTGATTTGTTCTTGAATAAGAAGCAAAGGAATTAATTAGGCCTATGTTCGGGCCTTCAGGAGTTTCAATTGGGCAAACTCGTCCATAATGAGTTGGATGAACATCTCTAACTTCAAAACCAGCTCTTTCTCTTGTCAGGCCACCTGGGCCTAAAGCTGAGACCCTTCTTTTGTGAGTAATCTCAGATAAAGGATTATTTTGATCCATGAATTGTGAAAGCTGGCTTGATCCAAAGAACTCTTTGATTGCTGCAGTTACAGGTTTTGCATTAATTAAATCTTGAGGGCCTAATTCATCTGCCTCCGCCATGCTTAATCTCTCTCTTACTGCTCTTTCTACTCTAATTAAGCCAACTCTAAACTGATTAGCTGTCATTTCTCCTACAGACCTGACTCTTCTATTACCCAAATGATCGATATCATCAACAATATCATGACCATCACGAATATTTACAATTCCTTTCATTACTTCAATAATGTCTTGCTTATCAAGAATGTGAGGATTATCTTTTTTCTCATTAAGTTTAAGTCTTCTATTAAATTTCATCCTCCCAACTTCTGAAAGATCATATCTTTCTTCGTTAAAGAAGAGATTATTAAATAAAGTTTCAGCAGAGTCTTTGGTTGGCGGTTCGCCTGGTCTCATCATTCTGTAAATTTCTACCAAGGCCTCGAGTCTATTAGTAGTTGGGTCGGCTCTAAGTGTATTAGAAATATATGGTCCTTTTACAAGCTCGTTAATATATAAACATTTAACTTCTTTTATTTCCGCCTCTTTGATTTGTTCAAAAACAACTTCATCTATTTCAGTATTGGCTGGTAATAATACCTCTCCAGTTTCTTTATTAAAAATATCCTTAGATAAAACTTTGCCTATCATAAACTCTTCAGGGAGAGTAATTTCAGATGCTTTAGAGCTTGTGAGATCTTTTATATGTTTTGCTGTAATTCTTTTACCTGCTTCAACATAAACTTTGCTTTTAACTTTAATATCTACAGATAAAGTTTCACCTCTTAATCTTTCAGGAATTAACTCAGTTTTAACTGAGTCTTTTTCAATTTTGTATATATCTTCTTCATAGAATTCAGTAAGGATTTCTTCAGTACCCATATCTAAAGCCCTTAACATTATAGTTGCGGGGATTTTTCTTCTTCTATCAATCCTACTGAAAAGAATATCTTTTGGATCAAATTCAAAATCTAACCATGATCCTCTATAGGGAATAATTCTAGCTGAATAAAGAACCTTTCCAGAAGAGTGTGTTTTTCCTTTATCATGATCATAAAAGACTCCTGGAGACCTGTGAAGCTGGGAAACTACTACTCTTTCTGTTCCATTAATAATGAAAGATGCATCATCAGTCATAAGAGGAACTTCCCCCATAAAAACTTCTCCTTCTTTAATATCTTTTACTTCTTTGAAGTTGCTATCTCTGTCGAATAAAACTAATTTAACTTTTATTCTTAAAGGCGCCGAATAAGATAACCCTTGAATTAAGCATTCTTGAACATCATATGTATTTTTACCTATTTCATAGGAAACATATTCTAAGGCTGCATTTCCCGAAACACTTGTGATTGGAAATAAGGATTGGAATACATCCTCTAATCCTTGCTTCTTTCTTGCCTCGGGTGCCAAATCAGCTTGAAGAAATTCAGAGTAAGAATTCGTCTGAGTCTCAATAAGATTTGGTAAATCCATAACTTTAGCAAAAGTACCAAAGTTTTTTCTTATTCTTTTCTTTTCTGTATAGCTATATGACATAAAATGCGCCCTGTTAAATTAATATAGTTGTGTTATTTAAGCTCGCCTGTTGCTCCAGCCTCAGTAAGCTGAGCCAACATTCCTTCAGCCTCTTCTTTTTTAACACCTTCTTTTAAAGTGCTAGGTGCACCATCAACCATATCTTTTGCTTCTTTAAGCCCTAAGCCAGTTATAGATCTAACCGCTTTAATCACTTGGACTTTTTGATCACCTACTGCTGATAAAACAACATCAAATTCACTCTTCTCTTCAGCTGCTGGAGCATCATCGCCCCCTGCTGCCGCTGGCGCTGCTGCTACAGCTGCTGCTGCAGTAACACCAAATTTCTCTTCAATATCTGAAATGAGATCTACTAAATCCATTACAGACATCTCTTCTATTGCTTTTAAGATATCATCTTTACTAGTTGCCATTTTTTTCTCCTTATAATTTAGGCTGACGCCTCTTTATTGTCTCGAACTGCTGATAAAACTCTTGCCAGTTTGCTTGGTACTTCATTCAATAAAGTAGCAAATTTTCCAACAGGAGCTTGTAAAACATTAGCTATAAGGCCATATGCTTCTTCTTTAGATGGAAGTTTTGCCAATATATCAATTTGGCTTCCATCTAATAATTGCCCTTCAACCACCAAAGCTTTGATTTCTAAGTCGTCAAAATTTTTAGCGTATGTTTTAAGCAATTTTGCTGCTGCACCTGGCTCTTCAAAGGAAAAAGCAAATAAAGATGGTCCAAACAATACCTCATCTGAGCATCCAAAATCAGTACCTTCAAAAGCTAACTTTGCCAATGAATTCTTAATAACTTGAATATGAATACCAGATTGATTTGCTTTAGTTCTAATCTCAGAAAGTTCAGAAACTTTTAAACCTCTAGCATCAGAAATAACTAAGGATGAAGCATTTGATGCAACCTCTTTAACTTCCCGAACTATATTTTCTTTTTCACTTTTAGATAATGCCACTGCAATTCTCCAATTAAAGCCTTTCGGCTATTTGGCGACAAATTGCTTAATTACAATTTGAACACCACCTACGTAGGAAATTAAGTCTTTCGACACCTACGGTCTTTGACGGCTGCGTAAACGCAACTATCTAGTTATGTATCTCTACATAACTAAAACTTATACCAGATCGCTTGAGTTAATTTTTACTCCAGGGCCCATAGAGCTACTTAGAGCAATATTCCCTATAAAAACACCTTTAGCAGATGCTGGTTTTAATTTCTTTAATTCTTCTAATAGCGCAGAAGCATTAGCCTTAATTTTGTTAGTTTCGAAGCTAACTTTTCCAATACTTCCATGAATAATTCCATTTTTATCTGTTCTAAATCTTACTTGACCTGCTTTAACATTTTTTATAGCAGTTGTGACATCGTCTGAAACGGTACCTGTCTTTGGATTTGGCATAAGTCCTTTAGGTCCAAGGACTTGCCCTAATTTACCAACAACTTTCATGGCTGAATTTGTAGAGATGACAACATCCACAGCGATTTCTTCTTTAGTAAACTTCTCTGCTAAATCATCCATGCCAACAAAATCTGCTCCAGCCTTTTCTGCAGCACTAGAATCATCCCCATCTGCAAATACTGCAACAACGACTTCCTTCCCAAGACTGTTTGGTAGCGTTACAGCGCCTCTTACATTTTGATCTGATTTATTAGGATCTACCCCAAGCTTAACTGATATATCTATAGATTCATCGAATTTTTTAGATTTCACAGATTGAAAAATTTCCATAGCCTCGTCAATAGAGTATGTCTTCTCTGGATTAAGTTTTTCTAGAATAACCTTATCTTTCTTAGTTAATTTACTCATAGATCCGTTTCAACCCCCATGCTTCTTGCAGTACCTGCAATTATTTTTACTGCTGCATCTATATCATTTGCGTTTAAATCCGGTTCTTTTGCTTTTGCAATATCTTCAAGTTGAGATCTTGAAAGTTTCCCAACCTTTTCTCTGTTTGGCTCTCCACTTCCTTTTTGAATATTCAAAGCTTTTCTAATCAATACTGCAGCTGGAGGTGTTTTAACAACAAAATCAAATGTTTTATCCTCATAGACATTAATTACAACTGGTAATGGCATACCCTTTTCTGATTCTTGTGTTGCAGAATTGAAAGCATTACAAAAATCCATAATATTTAGACCAACTTGGCCTAAGGCAGGTCCAACAGGAGGGCTTGGATTTGCACCACCAGCAGGTATTTGTAATTTTAAAACATTTACTATTTTTTTTGCCATTATGTTTTCTCTATTTGCATAAAATCTAACTCTACAGGAGTCGCTCTTCCAAGTATCTGAACAGAGACCTTAACCATATTTCTTTCATAATCTACATTTTCAACAACACCATTGAAATCATTGAAGGGTCCATCGCATACCCTAATAACTTCACCTGGCTCATATATTGTTTTGGGGGCTGGAGCATCTTCACCAACCTCAATTCTATTAATAATACTATTAACATCCTCTTCAGATATTGGTAATGGCTTTTCTCTTGTTCCACCAATAAAACCTGACACTCTTGGTGTCGATTGAACTAATTGCCATGAATCATCTTCTAAATTCATTTGTATTAAAATATATCCAGGAAAGAATTTTCTTTCCGTTGTTTTTTTTGTTCCACGCTTTAATTCAACAATTTGTTCAGTAGGTATTAGGATTTCTCCAAATTTTTCTGAAAGATTGTTTAAAATTATTCTTTCTTCTATTGCAGCTTTTACTTTTTGCTCATAGCCAGAATAAGCTTGTATTACATACCAATCCATAAATTAACCTAATACCAATCCTGTAAGAAAACTTAACAAAGATTCAAGACCCCAAAAAAATAAACATAAGATTACTATAGAGCCAAAAACAATCATAAAAGTCTGAGTTGTTTCCATTCTAGTTGGCCATACAACTTTTCTTATCTCAACTCTAGATTCTTTCATAAGCTTAATAGCATTAGATCCAAAATTAGTTATGGAAATGAGTCCAAGTCCAATACCAAATAATAATATAACCCCAAGAACTCTATATAAAAATGGTGTTTCAACCAGGTAACTATTTCCAGCAATAGCTGCTGAAAATACTAATATGGCTAATAACCATTTAAGGTTATTTAGAGCTTTTGAACTTGACCCTTTATTCATAATCAACTCTCTACCATTTCTTTCCAATTGGCAGGCCAGGAGGGACTCGAACCCCCAACCTCCGGTTTTGGAGACCGATGCTCTACCAATTGAGCCACTGGCCTAAAACTTATTTTCATATTCTTCAAAGACAAACAAGCCGAGACACAAAGCCTCGGCTATTAAATCTTATATTACTCTACAATCTTTGATACTACGCCAGCACCAACAGTTCTTCCGCCTTCTCTAATTGCAAATTTTAATCCTTCATCCATAGCAATTGGAGCAATCAATGAAACAACCATCTTGATATTATCTCCAGGCATAACCATTTCAGTACCATCAGGTAGCTCACATGCGCCTGTTACATCAGTTGTTCTGAAATAAAATTGAGGTCTATAGTTATTCATGAATGGCGTATGTCTGCCACCTTCATCTTTACTTAAAACATAGATCTCAGCTTCAAATTTTGTATGAGGCGAAATTGATTTAGGCTTAGCTAAAACTTGTCCTCTTTCAACCGCATCTCTTTCAACTCCTCTAAGAAGGATACCGCAATTCTCACCTGCTCTGCCTTCATCAAGAGATTTTCTAAACATCTCAACACCAGTACATGTTGTTTCGGTTGTTTCCTTAATACCTACAATCTCTAATGGATCTCCTGTATTAACAATACCTGTTTCAATTCTTCCAGTAACAACAGTTCCTCTTCCAGAAATTGTAAATACATCTTCAATAGGCATTAAAAAGTTACCATCGACTGGTCTTTCTGGCTCTGGAACATATGTATCAAGTGTCTCAATTAATTTTTGAACAGATGGTACTCCTATCTCAGAAGTATCTCCTTCAAGTGCTTTTAAAGCACTACCAACTATAATTGGAGTGTCATCACCAGGGAAATCATATTCATTCAAAAGTTCTCTAATTTCCATTTCTACTAATTCAAGCATTTCTGGGTCATCATTCTGATCAGCTTTATTCATATAGACAACGATATATGGCACACCGACCTGTCTTGCAAGTAGAATATGCTCTCTTGTTTGTGGCATTGGGCCATCAGCAGCACTAACAACCAGTATTGCGCCATCCATTTGTGCAGCACCAGTGATCATGTTTTTAACATAATCAGCGTGACCTGGACAATCAACGTGAGCGTAATGACGAGCAGTAGATACATACTCAACATGAGAAGTAGCAATAGTTATTCCTCTTTCTCTTTCCTCAGGAGCGTTATCGATATTTGCAAAATCAACTGCATCACCACCAAATACTTCAGCAGCAACTTTCGTTAAAGCAGCTGTAAGCGTTGTTTTACCATGGTCTACGTGACCAACAGTACCCACGTTAACATGGGGTAAGGTTCTCTCGAATTTTTCTCTAGCCATTTTTTTATGCCTCTCTAAAATTGTTATAAATGGAGCTCATAACCGGACTTGAACCGGTGACCTCTTACTTACCAAGCAAGTGCTCTACCGCTGAGCTATATGAGCCCGTTCACAAGCATCCTATTTTTGGTGGCGTATTATCACTCTAAAAAGCTATAAACTCAACCTTTTTTATAAGATATTTTAAACGCCAGTATCATAAAATAATTAATGGTGGAGAGGGTAGGATTCGAACCTACGTAGCCGAAGCGGCAGATTTACAGTCTGCTGGTATTAACCACTCACCCACCTCTCCATTTAAAGGTAGCTATTTTTGTTCTAGAATGACTTTAAGTCAACTAATTTCTTACATTGAAACTACTAGAAAAAGAACAGATTGCGAAGAATATACCTAAAAATATGGTTGATATCGATATATTTGATGAAATTGACTCAACAAATGATGAAGCTAAGAGAATAAATCTCAAAAATGATTTTCATTTAATTGTTGCAGAAAAACAGACAAAAGGCAGAGGAAGACAAGGAAAAAAATGGTCAAGTCCACCTTTAGGCAATATTTATATGACTATTTGTACTGAAAAAGATGTGTCTTTTGCTCCAATAAGCCTCCTTACAGGATTAATTTGTAAGAATGCGCTTACAAAATTGGATAATTCATTAGATATAAAATTAAAGTGGCCAAATGATATTTTGTTTAAAAATAAAAAAATTGGTGGGATTCTTGTTGAAAAAGAACTTTTTAATTCAAAAATAAAAACAATAGTAGGTATTGGAATTAATATAAAGCTAGATAAAAAGGAGAGTTGGTGGGGTGATTTATCGAAATATGGTTTTCAAAATCGAAGAAATGAACTTATTGGTGAAATTATAAATAAATTTATCAACACATCTATTAAAAAACCAATTCATTGGGCCAATGAATGGAGAGATAGTTGTGCGCATATAAACAAAGCAATTGAAATTCATCGCGAAGATAAAACAATACAAAATGCGATTTTTAAAGATATAGATAAGAAAGGAAATGCAATAATTGAATCCAATAATGGTGTTGAAATTTTTAAAAGTGGTGAGATAAATATAAAGGGAATATATTAATATGATTCATTATGTAAAAAAAATATCTCTTGAAAAAGAGTGTCCAAAAGGATCTAAAGAAATAATTTTAGGTGCAGGTTGTTTTTGGGGGGTTGAAAAAAAATTCTGGGATTTGGGAGGCGTATTCTTAACTTCAGTTGGCTATTCTGGAGGTGATACAGAAAATCCAACCTATGAAGATGTATGTTATAAAAATACAAATCATGCTGAGGTAGTTAAAATTATTTATAATCCTGAGATTATTGATTTGAAATCAATTTTAAAAATTTTCTGGGAATGCCATGACCCTACACAGGGGATGAGACAGGGAAATGATATAGGAACTCAATATAGATCTGTGATATATGCTTCAGATGATTTTGATCTTGAGATTGCAAAAGAAACGAAAGCCACGTATCAGATTGAGTTAAAAAAAAATAATTTCCAAAAAATTACAACTGAAATTGATAAAGTTAAGAATTATTATTTAGCAGAAGAATACCACCAACAGTATCTAGCAAAAAATCCAAATGGTTACTGTGGAATTGATGGAACTGGTTGTAATTTTCCAAATAAAAAATAATATTTATTTTTTACTTTTCTAGAACTAGATTTAAGATGCAAAAAAGGGAGTATTAAACTCCCCTTTTTATTAATCGTATAACTATTAATCAGGATTAAACTGACTCAAACTTACTTCCATGTAGGATCTAATAAAATCACTATATTCATCAGCTTTTGGGTTGTAATCTGCAAACTCTTTTGAATTATACATGCCATCCAAAAATGCTAGAGCGTCTTGTGGTTTTGAAAATGCTGCCCAGATTTCATGAGTTATTCTTCCATTGTTTCCTAAATAGTGAGATTGAAGACCGTATGCATTAGCAGACCAATCATATTTCTCAATACTTTTAGAAAAGTCTATCCAAAGAGGAACGAATTTAGCCGGATTTGAAACCTCTAGACTCCATCTTAGACTTACTACATTATCTGCAGCTGTTCCACTATTTGTCACTCCAACAGTATGTACAGTAAGATTTTGTGCTGTAGCTTTAATATCAAGCTCTAGCATTCGCTTTCTAAACTTTCTTCCAGCTTCTGAGGTAACATATAGCTGATTACCTTTAGCATATTCATCTGCACTTTTATAATAAAAACTTACCCCATGAGTAGCCTCATCCCAACCATTATGAAGAACTGCATACATATCAGCTTCAAATTTTTGACTTTTTATCTCTGGCGCATTCATGTATTTGTTAAATGCTTCTAAACATTTAGCAGGCATTGAACAACTAAAAAGAAAATTTGATTGATATTTTGAATATCCAGGCGGCAAATGATCATCTGCAAACAAACCAAGAGAAGCTATTAAAAATGAACTCATTATTATTTTTTTCATATGAACTCCTATTATTACAATAAAGATTTTAAATTATCAAAATATGTTTAAAAATACAACATAATAATTATGACCCAATTATCAAGTATGATTTTAAGAGTTAATTGTATTATTTACTTTTTACCCTTTCTCGCATAATTTATTTGTATATAATACTATCCTTCGCCACCTTAGCTCAGTTGGCTAGAGCAGTTGATTTGTAATCATCAGGTCGTCAGTTCGAATCTGACAGGTGGCTCCATTTGATAATGAAATATATAATTGTTAAAGATTGGTTAATTTTATAGGATGGCTTTTGGAATCAAAAAATAGCTCTAAAGATGAAAAAGATAAAATCTTAAGAAAAGATTTTAAGTTTGCGCAATATGTTTATGTTGCTCTTTATTTAGCCCTGGTAATTTCTTTAATATTTATATCCATATAAAATGGACCTTTCAGTTTATTTAATTGGTAATCTTGTTTTTATAGCTCTCTTATATTGGGTTGTTAGAAATAAAGATAACTAATCTCTATATGTATTAGGTTTATCGGGATCAGATGTATATCTGTCACGTAATCTAGTAGATCTTGTTGTTAGATTCATATTTTCGCCATTTATAAAAACATATTCTGGCATAGAGGATGGCTCTAAAGGGTCTGCATCCCATATGATGATATCAGCATAATTTCCTGATTTTATTTCTCCTCTATTTTCAATACCAAAAACTTTTGCTGGTGTCGAGGTCAGTCCTTTTATAGCAATTTCATATGACATTCCATGAGCAACTGCTACTCCAGCACCTTGTCTTATTAAATGAAAGTTATGGCTTCTAGGGGCAGTAAACATTAGCTCAATACCTGCTTTCTCGAGAATGCTAGCCATTTTGATATTTGATGCGAGTTCATCGAATGAGCCTGGAATATTATTTATAGGATTAATTATCAAAGGAATATCATTTATAGCAATAATGTCTTTCACCAAATGAGCTTCTTGAGCTCCCATAATTATCATATTTAGATTATATTTTTTCTTCATTTCAACTAACTTAAGAAGATCTGATGCACGATGAGCTTTCATTACTAGAGGTAAATCATCATTAACTAGTCTAAATAAGGCTCTCACATCTCTTGGATGAAGTTCCATGAATTCAGCGATTGGTGACTCATCAATCAATTCAGAAATATCAACATCTGTATCTAGATCTTTTTGATTTATTGATTTAGCAAAAGACAAAAGATCATCAATTACAGCAAATGTTTCTGATCTTGAATGATTGCTGCTGCCTCCCACACTTCCTGTCATTACCATATCTTTTTCACCAGTAATGCTTAATTCCCCATCGAGAACAAAATATGATCCTAATCCACCAATAGGACTGGAAGTATTTTGAGGAATGGTTAAGGCAGATGTAATTCCATTAGATCTATTCCATGGAATTAGGGTTGAATTAGGATTAAAAGCATCAAAAATACTAAATCCAATTTTATATATTTCAGATGAATCATCTCTAGTAACACTCAAAGCTCCAATTTCAACTATCCCAATATTAGTGTCAGTTGCTATTAATCCTGGTGTAACTATTTTTCCAGATGCATTGATAATAAAGTCGCCTTGCATATCACTTGAAGAAACTCTTTTAATTACTGGTCCATCTATAAGAATGTTTCCTTCATATGGTTCATTTTTATTACCATCATATATGGTGGCATTTTTAATTAAGATTGTTTCTGAAAATACATTTGGGCTGAGAACAATTAATGCATATCCAAAACTTACTATCAAGAATTTATGAATTTTTTTACCAATCATCGTTATTGCTCAGTCCTATTTTTAGTTGGTGAAATGATTCCAACATCAAAGTCACTAGATGGGAAAAAGTTTGTTGCCCTATTATATGCAAGAGCTCCATCTATAAAAACAGTTTCGGCTAAAGCATAAACACTGAATGGGTTTTTTGACCATATAACAACATCAGCATTTTTACCTACTTTAATCGAACCTGTCTGGTCATAAATTCCTGCTGCTTTAGCAGGATTGCTTGTTATCCAGTTCATTGCTCTAGCTTTTGTAATATCAAAACCTGCTCTTAATCCTGCAGATAATGCTTTTGAAGCCTCTTGATTAAGATGTTGAATACCTATTGCATCATCAGAATGAACTATAGCGCAACCGGTTCCATTTCTTGCTTGGTCTACGATTGCAATATTTGCTTGGACCATGTCATATGCTTCATGTTTAAAGCCCCACCAATCTGCCCATAACGCTCCACAAATACCATTGTCGGCTAATAAATCTGCGATCTTATATGCTTCAACACCATGATGAAATGCTGTTATTTTATAACCAAATTCTTTAGCTACATCTATCATTGATGCCATTTCATCTGCTCTATAGCAATGGTTGTGAACTAAAATATCTCCTCTCAAAACACCAGCTAATGTATCAAGCTCTAAATCTCTTGTTGGTTTATAACCCATTTCTTTTGCTTCATCTGATTTAGATTCATATTCATTTAAACGGTTTAAATATGCCTCTGCTTCAATCCATGCTTTTCTATATCCAGCGATATTACCCATCCGTGTTGATGGTGCTTGTTGTCTATTTCCATATACTCTTTTTGGATTCTCACCACATGCCATTTTTAATGAATGAGGAGCATCTGGGAATTTCATAGAATTGATGGTATTTCTCTGAAGATTTTTAACCGTAACACCCCTGCCTCCAATTAAGTTTGCAGAACCAGGAAGTACATGAAAAGCAGTAACTCCTCCGCTTAATGCAAGTGTGTATTGAGGATCCTGTACCCACATCGAGTGTTCAGCCCACACATCTGCCGTTACTGGACTAGTTGCTTCATTTCCATCAGAGCTAGTTTTAACACCTGGAGCAGGATAAACCCCCATATGAGAATGAATATCAATAATACCAGGTGTTACCCATTTGCCTGAAGCATCGATGACTTCAAAATCATCAGATGCTGGGAGATCTTTTCCGATAGCAATAATTTTTCTATCTTGAATTAATACATCAGTTTCTTGGAATTCATTACCCTCTCCATCATAAATGTTAGCGTTTTTAATAAGCACATTGACTGAGGGCAATGGTTCATAGGTAGACTCAAATGGCTTTGCTGATAATTCAACATTAAAGCAAAAAAATATCAAGGTGAAAGAAACTGAATACTTTATAAGATTAATCATATGTTGAATAATATAATCTATAATTGGAAATCACGAAAGTTATATGAAAGTATACCGATTAATGAAATAGGTAAAACCAATAAAAAATAGAAGCAAAAGAGAATACAAATTATGCAGTTAAATTATTTTAATAGGCCTTATTTTGAAAATGGGGCTATAAAAAAAGTTTCTGAAGTTTTAAAAACTCATGAAATAAAAAATCCACTAATATGTACCGACCCTGGCCTTTCTTCGATAGGTATGACTGACAAAATAAAAGATCTTATATCTAATGATATTTCGGTATCATTTTATGAAGAAACTCCTGCCAATCCAACAGAAAACGCTGTGAATGATGCTTTAGATTTATATAAATCAAATGATTGTGATGGTGTTATTGGCTTTGGAGGCGGATCAAGCATAGATTTAGCTAAAGCAGTAGCACTCATGGCCAATCATAAAGGTGAGCTAATTAATTATTCAGTGAATGAGGGAGGTTATGAGAAAATAACAAAGACAACTCCTATGATAGCTATTCCAACAACTTCAGGGACAGGAAGTGAGGTATCTATAGGATCTTTGATTACAATGAATGATGGAAGAAAGTTGATCTATGCTAGCCCGCATCTAATGCCAATTGCTGCAATTTGTGATCCAGAACTTACAATTGGTTTACCTCCAGTCCTTACAGCTGGAGCCGGAATGGATGCATTGACACATTGTATAGAAGCTATTTTATCTCCTATAAATGATCCTCCTGCTGAAGCAGTAGGCATAGATGGTATTGAAAAAATTATCAAAGAAGAAGGTATTATAAGGGCATATAAAGACGGGCATGACAAAGAGGCGAGATGGAACATGATGATGGCATCTACAGAAGGAGCTATGGCTTTTCAAAAAGGCCTTGGAGCTGTTCACTCTATGAGTCATGCGTTAGGAGCTAACCAAGAACTAAGACTGCATCATGGAACTCTAAATGCAGTTATCTTGCCAACAGTCTTAAGATTTAATAAAGATCATGTAGGCAATAAATATTCAAGAATTGCTCGAGCAATGGGAAAAGATGAATCAATTAATTTGGCAAATGAAATTGAAAAATTAAATGAAAAAATTGGTATACCTAGCAATCTAACAGAAATGGGAATAACTGAAGATATGATTCCTAATCTTGTTTCTCATGCCAAAGAAGACCCCAGCAATATAACTACACCTAGATTACCATCTCAAGAAGAATGGGAAAAACTTTTTCTAGAAGCTATGTAAAAAATAACTTGAAATATTGTAGAATAACTCTAGTATCGTCTAGTTCATGAATAAAAAATATTTAATATATTCGTTTCTATTTATAGCTAGTATCTCATTTCATAGCTTTGCAGATCATCATGATCATTTTAATTCAAACGAAGAAAATATTGCTGAGTGTCAAGCTTGCGAAGAAAATGTTGAAATTCAAATTTCTAAAACAAAAACTGATAAGGTTTATTTAGAAAATTCCCCTAAGACAAATCTAATTTTAAGATTTTTTAGTTTTAAAACAAAGTTAAATTTATCTAGAGCACCGCCTTCTTAATAATTAGTTTTTATTTTTAACAAACTAATTTTTCATTAAGGAGGAAATATGAAAAAATTTTTAAACGCAATTATAGTATTAATTGCATTTCATTCGGTAAATGTTACATCTCAGGATGAAGTAGAAGAAGTTGTAGTTACTTCAGCTTTTATTGATACTTCTGAAATCAATAATCCCCTTTATGTTATCGATGGTGCTGACTTTACTGAAGCAGCCACAACAAGCTTGGGTGATGCTATTGATGAATATTTGGGAGTATCTATTGCTGATTATGGTTCTGCAGTAGGCCAACCTATCATAAGAGGCATGTCTGGACCAAGAGTAAAAATTCTTAAAAACGGAATGGTTAACCGTGATGTTTCTGGTCTTGGTGTAGATCACTTAAATGATGTAGATTTAAATGATATAAGCCAAGTTGAAATTATTAAAGGTCCCTCATCATTGCTTTATGCAAATGGTACTATTGGAGGAATCATTAATGTGGTTGATGAACTCATATCTGCAAATGACTTCGAAATGCCTGAGCTTAAAATTGGTTATGAAGATCAATCAGTAAATGATGGAAATTCTGAATTTATAAGCTTTAAAAATAATATTGCTGGATTCAATGTAAGCTTTGGCTATAAGAATACAGATTTCGGTAATTATGATGTTCCTAATGGCGCTGTTATTCATGAAGAAGAAGAGCATCACGAGGAAGATGATCACGACGAAGATGAACATCATGATGAGCATCACGAAGAAGATATGGGCTATATCAATAATTCTGATTTTGCCGTCGAAGCAACAAAATTTGGCATGTCTAAAGTTACAAATTGGGGCTACATTGGTTTTGGAATTGATAATCTTGAAAGTGTTTATGGCATTCCTTTCCATGGAGATGAACACGGTGATGAACACGGTGATGAACATGGTGATGAGCACGGTGATGATGATGGTGATGAACATGGTGATGATGAAGATCATGAAGGTCATGATGAACATGGTGAAGAAAGAATCTTTTCAACAACTGATTCTGAAACATTCTCAATTAAGGGCTCATATAATGTCAATGGAAATTTAGTTAATAAAATTGATTTTTCATATCGTGATTCAGACTATTCTTTAACTGAAGCTCATGAGGAAGAAGGTCATGATGATCATGGTGATGATCATGGTGATGATCATGGTGATGAGCATGAGGAAGAAGGTCATGCTCCAACAGTCTTTATGAATGAAGCAGTCGAGTACACTGCAGCTTTTGATATGTCCAATGATAGCTCAACTCAAAAAGTTGTAGTCAATTTTGTTGATGAGGATAACTCTATTGTTGGTGAGGAAGCATTCATGAATCCTGCTAATAGTGAGGAATTCACAATTGGTTATTACCTTAGTAAAGACTTAGGTATGTATGATCTAGATTTTGGATATAGGTTAGATCAAATTGAAAGAACTGGTAGTGTTACAGATGAGGATCATGGAGATATTGATTATTACACTATAGACGATTCTACAAGTAGCTTTGCAGTTACTCTTGGTACAGATCTAAGTGATTCTCTTGGTGTAAGCGTTGGGTATGCAAGTGTTGAGAGACTCCCATCTTCTATCGAACTATTTATGAATGGGCCTCATATGGCTACTGGTAGATTTGAAGTTGGTAATCCAAATCTAAACAGTGAAACTTCAAATAACTTTGATATTACCTTTAACTTTGATAACGGAGATTTCTATGGTTATGCAAGTTTTTATATCACTGATGTGGATAACTATATTGCGCTAATAGATGAAGAAGACGATCATCATGATGAAGATGAGCATCATGATGAAGATGAGCATCATGAAGATGAGGATGAACATCATGATGAAGATGAACATGATGACCATGGTCATGGTAATTTAATCCATGCAAATTATATGCAAGAAGATGCTGAGTTTGATGGTTATGAGTTCGAAGTTGGAAAAAGTTTCGACTTAGGTTCAGGCGAGTTATCTTTATCTTTTGGAAGAGATGTAGTTAATGCTAAATTTTCAGATGGGCATAATGTACCTAGAATTAATCCAGCAAGAAACATATATTCTTTATCTTACAAACAAGAAGATCTACTTTTCAAAATGACTCTTAAGGATGTTGAAAAACAAAATGATTTTGGTGAGGGCGAAACAGCAACTGATTCTTATCAAATGCTTAATACAAGACTTACCAAAACATATAGTGTTGGTGATAGTGATATAAAAGTATCACTATTTGCTAATAATCTACTTGATGAGGTAGCAAGAAATCATGCATCTTTTGTTAAAGATGAAGTTCCTCTTCCTGGAAGAAACTATGGTTTAAAGTTTAACCTTAATTTCTAAAATAAATAAAACTTAATTAAGGGCTCTTTATGAGCCCTTTTTTATGAAATTTAATCTAAACTCTATTTCATGAACTATTTGGAACTTGCTATAAATCAGATTATTAAAGAGCAGAATATTCCGCATGAATGGAATTCATTAATAAAAGATGAGCTTAATGGTATTAATTTAACAAATGACCCCAATAGAAAAGATTTAACTGATATTCCTTTTATAACTATTGATGGAGAAGATGCTAAGGATTATGACGATGCTGTTTTCTGTAACGAAAATAAATCTTCTTTTAATCTTATGGTTGCTATAGCAGATGTTGCATCTTTTGTTTTACCCGATACTGAATTAGATAAAGAAGCGTTTAAAAGAGGTACATCAATATATCTTCCTAAAACTGTAATCCCAATGCTTCCAGAAATTATTTCAAATAATATTTGTTCATTGGTTCCTAATGAAAACAGAAACGTTCTTGTTTGCGAAATTATTTTTAGCTTAACCGGAGAAATACAGTCATATAAATTTTTTGAAGCTGTAATAAAATCTTTTAAAAGATTTACTTACAATGAAATTGAGAGCCACAAAATTGATGAGTCTAATATATTTGATTCTATAAAATCCTTAAAAAAACTTACTAAAATGCTTTTGCAGAATAAGACGAAAAGACATGCATTAGAAATAAAATCTATAGAGCCTTCTATCAATATTGATAATGCAGGCAACATTATAGATATAAAAATACCAAAAAGATTATTTGCCCACCAAATGATTGAGGAATCTATGATTGCAGCAAATATTTGTGCTGCAAAATTCTTAAAAAAGAATTATGGTTATGGTGTATATAGAGTGCATGAAGAGCCTGAATCTATAAAAATAGAAAACTTAAAGAAGTTTTTTTCTTTGAAAGGCCATTCAAATAAAAAAAACGTAAATAAATTAAATTTAATTAAGTCTTTGATTGAGCATGCAAATAAAAATGAAAACAATAAACATCTTAATATATTGATACTGCAATCACTTAAGAGAGCTCAATATTCTTCAAAACAAATAGGCCATTTTGGATTGCAGCTAGAACAATATTCTCATTTCACTTCTCCAATAAGAAGATACCCAGATTTATTAGTCCATAGAATGATCAAAAATATTTTAAATAGCTCTAATAATCATTTTGAAGAAGAAAATCTTGAAGAAGATTTAGGAGAGTTATCATCGCTTGAAAAGAGAGCAGAAATATCTTCTAGGCAAGTTGGTCAGCAACTCATCTGCTATATGCTTAAAAAATCTATTGGAGAAGAGTTTTCATCATTTGTAGTAGGTATTGCAGAATTTGGACTATTTTGTGAAATTG
>CACEHH010000009.1 GCA_902559345.1 uncultured SAR86 cluster bacterium
ATGGATATAGTAATCTGGCTTTCTTCCAGTTTGACTCTTATTTGGTTTGTAATATGGAGTAGCAACTTTTATTTCTGGTGTATTTTTTTTACAAGCTAGTGATATATCATTAATAATTTGGGCGATTGAATTACCAGTATCATGAACATCATCAACAATTAAGAGCCTGTCTTCCGATTCGAGCTGCCTGATAACATAATTTAATCCATATACTTGTACACTTTCTTTTCGAGCATCAATTCCAGAATAATATGAGGTTCTTACAGCTACATGATCAGACTTAATACCAAGGAAACTTAAAAATTCTTGAACAGCAATGCCTATTGGAGCCCCTCCTCTCCACACACCAATTATATAGTTTGGTTTAAATCCAGACTCATAAACATTCCATGCAAGTTGAGATGAATCTTTTAAAAGGCTTTCTGAGTGAATAAATAGTTTTTTCATAATTTTACAAAGGGCCTATATGGCCCTTTGTGAGAATTATAACTTCAAGAGAAAAAGAAATCAGAAATTATAACTAATTCTTGTCATAAACTGCCTAGGAGGAATAAGTTCAAGTCCTGTTGAAGCAACTCCAAATACATCTGTCATACTTGAGTTAATACCATCTTCATCAGTAACATTTAGAAGCATCAAGTCTAAACCAAGATTATTGTTGTAATCTATTCCAATAGTAAAGTTAACAATATCATATCCAGGAATTGCATCTACGATTGGATTATTACTAACTCTTTGCATAAACTTACCTCTTTTTACATACTGCACAATAGCAGTCAAGCTATTGCCTGATGGTAAATCTGTTTCATAAGTAAAATTAACATCTGCAGTAAACTCTGGAGTCTTAGCAAGCTGATTACCTTTTACATTTTCTCTTAGGCCATATCTTAAATCTTCTTCTCCAAAGAAATATTGATAGGCATCAACATTGTCTAACACAAAGTAATCAGATGAAACTTCAGAGTTAAGGAATGCTAAATTCATATCAAAAGTGAATGAGTCCGATACTAAAGCAGTAAATTCAATTTCAACACCTGACATTTCTGACTCAGGAATATTAGCTACACCACCTCTGTATGGATCAGGATCAGTTGCTTGGAATTGAAGATTTTCATAATCATAAGAAAATGCTGCAATATTTGCTCGAGCTTTTCCATTAAAAAGATCTGTTTTAATACCTACTTCTGTAGAATCAACTGTTTCTGCTTCAAATGTAGGAAAAACCATTGGAGGCGCATTATCATTGTCAAAACCAAATGTTAAATTACTCCCACCTGGCTTGAAACCACTAGCTAATGTTAAATAAATCATTGTTGCATCAGCTAAGTCATATTCACCAGTAATTCTTGATGTAACTTCATCTGTAGTGCCTTCTGTTACAAAAGTTTCTGTATTTAAAAAATTTGTAACGTCTGTTCCAAAAGTATCTTCAGAATATCTTAATCCAGAAACAAGTCTAAAAGTTTCACTGATGCTATAGGTGGTTTGAGCATAAACAGATAGAGATTCTCTATATGGAAAAGCATCTGTAAAAAAGTCTACATCTGCGCCTGGGCCAAAAATATCAAATCTTCCTGGTATTCCATAATCGTGCTCATAGCAATAATTTGGATCAGCAAAAGAAGCATCGCAAACATATTTAAAAACCCCATCAAGATCATCATCCCTATAACCTCTTATTACATTTTCAATTTCATGATCCATATAGAAGGCACCAACTGTCCAATCAAGTTTTCCATTCATTGCAGGCTCATTGGAAATAAGGTTAACTTCAAAAGTTGTTGTTTCAACAACTGAAGTTTCAGGTCTGAATTCTGCTTGTTGATATGTTGCACCAGCACCCAAGCCTGGAATCGAAAGAACAGAATCACCAAAATTATGACGATCGTTATCTCTCGTAACTGAAATATCATCATCTTGAGAGCTAGCTAAAATCTTTAAATTTGCAAATCCAAGATCTGATTCAAAAATCATAGCAACTACCGAAGAGGTTAGTTCTTGTTTTGAAATTGTATTTTGTGATAGCTTTCGCATACCTGGTGATTGATCATCAATACCCCTCAAAGCTGCACCATTTCTATCTACATGCGCATATTGACCAAATATTCTTAAACTTGAGGTATCACTTAATTCAAAGAAAAAATCTGCTCTAAAGTTAAGATTATGAGCATCATCCAGATCTTGACCTGTAAAAATATTTTCGGTAAAGCCTTCACGAGTCATGGCAGAAAATGATAGTTTAGTGCTTGCTGAATCGGATAATGGTATATTTGAAGAAGATCTCAATTGCTTCATTCCATAATCACCATATGTTATATCTGCTTTTGAAAACATCTCTTCAGATGTAGGTTTATTGCTAATAACATTAATAGCTCCACCGGTTGAGTTTTGACCAAAAAGAGTACCTTGAGGACCCCTTAATACTTCAATTCTCTGAACATCTAAAAAGTCTGTTTGTAATGAAAATGGTGAAGCGATAAAAATGCCATCCATATGGTATGCAACTGAAGGCGCTGCAATAGCATTTTGGTTTGTCTCATTACCAACACCTCTAATAGATATAACTGTCTTATAACCTTCATTTTTTGCAACAGTTACACCTGGTACAATGCTGGATAAATCAACAAAGGAATTAATATTTTTTGCTTCAATCTCTGAATCAGTAATCGCAGTAACAGCTTGTGAGACAGTTTGAAGACTTTCATCTCTTTTTTCAGCAGTAACAATAACTTCTTCAAACACTAATTCCCCCTCTTGAACAAAAATATCGTTTGAGAAAGAAAAAAGTAGAATAAAAGCAATTGATGCTTTTAGTAAAATAGTAGATTTCATAATAAATGTATCCTCTTTATAGATGTATTATTTATATAAATATATGCAACTTCTGTGCCAAATAATTATATTAAATTCAAGTTTTGCAAATTGTAAAATTGTGATGTTATATTAACACTTTCGATGACATCTATACTAGATAGAATATACTTATTTACATGAAAAATTTTCTTAATAATTTCTTTAAACTTGATCTTAATAACACTAATGTTAAGTCTGAAATCGTCGCTGGTTTTACAACCTTTTTAACAATGGCATATATAATTTTTGTCAATCCACAAATAATGGAAGAAAGCGGGATGGATAAGAGTGCTATTTTTGTAGGCACATGTTTAGCAGCTGCCATTGCATGTTTGGTTATGGGAATTTTTGCAAATTGGCCAATTGGCCTTGCACCTGGAATGGGTTTGAATGCATTTTTTACATATGAGGTTGTTGGTGATATGGGTTATTCTTGGGAAATTGCTCTAGGTGCCGTTTTTATTGCTGGTATTTTATTTTTTATAATGAGTGTTACAAGCCTCAGGAGTTGGATGATTGCAAGCATACCAATGAATCTAAGAATTGCCATGGGAGCTGGAGTAGGATTATTTATTGGGATAATTGGTCTTAAGTCTGGAGACATAATAATTACTAATGATGACACACTTTTAGCATTAGGTGATTTTACTAAGATTGAGACTCTCCTTGCTGCAATTGGGTTTCTAATAATTTCAGCCTTATCTATAAGAAAAATACCTGGTGCTATTATTATTGGAATATTGATAATTACTTTAATTTCAATATTTGCTGATCTTATTCAGTTTAAAGGAGTAATTTCAACCCCGCCTGATATAGCGCCAACTTTTATGAAACTTGATATTCTTGGAGCTTTGAATCTTGGAATGTTAACAGTAATTATGTCCTTTCTATTTGTAAATTTATTTGATACCACAGGAACTCTGATAGGTGTCGCAACAAGGGCAAATTTACTAGATGAAAATGGTGAGGCCGAAAGTCTTGATAAAGCTCTAAAAGCAGATAGCGGAGCTAGTATATTTGGTACATTTTTTGGATGCTCTCCAGTAACAAGTTATGTTGAAAGTTCTGCTGGTGTGGAAGCTGGCGGAAGAACTGGTCTTACTGCAGTAGTTGTTGGATTATTGTTTATTTTAGCAATGTTCTTATCTCCATTAGCTTCTATCATTCCAGATTATGCTACAGCAGGTGCTTTGGTTTATGTAGCCATTTTGATGCTTGGAGGAATGGAAAAACTGAATTGGTCTCATGTTACAGAACTTCTGCCTGCATTGGTTATCTTGATAATGATACCTTTAACATTTTCAATTGCTGATGGAATTGCTCTAGGTTTTTTATCCTATGTTGTTTTAAAAATAACAAATGGAGAAATAAAAAGCATAACATCTGCTGCTTGGTTCCTAACCATTATTTTTATTTCAAAATTTATATTTTTATAAAACTAACCCGAAAATATAGATTATTGTTAGTCCAGCATTTAAAACTACTAGAGTCATTTCTTTCCATAAGATTCCAACAATAACCCACAATGAATTGGCTATTATAAATGCCCAATGATGATATTCTAAAGCAGGAACAAAGCTAGCTAAAATTGCAGCAAGAATTAGCACTGCTGTTGCTGTCCATGCAAGAAATTGATATGGCTTTTCGTTTTGATCCATTTAAATTTATTGTTTTTTAAAAAGATTGTCAGTTTTTGATGCACAAATAAAGTCATTTTTATGAAGGCCTTTAATTTTATGCGACCACCAAGAAACAGTAACATTCCCCCACTCTAGAACAATCTCAGGATGATGATCTTCCTCTTCAGCAAGTTTGGCTACTTTATTTGTAAAATTAACAGAATCCTCATAGCTAGAAAAAGCAAAAGAACATATCAATCTTTTAATACCCTCCTCTTCATGAACTATCCAAGATGGTATTTCGGGAGCAAGCTCTTTTATTTCTTGCTCAGAAAGCACAGGGGCATCTACACTGCAGGCCTCGCAGCTATTTTGGGAAAGTTCGTTTGTCAATTTTATATACCGCCCTTAGCAAGCTTGGATGGATCAAGTAATTTTTTAAGTTTTGCTTTTGATAAATCAGTCTCTTCGGCAGCAACTTCAATTATTGGTCTATTTTCTTTATAAGCTTTTTTTGCAATTGCTGCTGCTTTTTCGTAACCAATAATTGGATTTAATGCAGTTACTAGTATTGGATTTTTTGATAATGAAAGTTCTAAATTTTTGTGATTTACTTTAAATGTCTTTATAGCTTTCTTCGATAAAACATTCATAGAACCGCTTAGGAGGTTAATACTCTTTAGAAGGTTGTAAGCTATGACAGGCAACATTACATTTAATTGGAAGTTTCCAGATTGAGCAGCAAGAGTAATTGTTACATCATTGCCAATAACATCTGCAGAAGCCATAGCAACTGCTTCAGGAATCACAGGATTAACTTTGCCAGGCATAATGCTGCTTCCAGGCTGTAAAGCTTTCAGTTCGATATCTGATATTCCAGCCAATGGGCCGCTATTCATCCATCGTAAATCATTTGAAATTTTCATTAATATAATAGCTAGGTTTTTTAATTCTCCTGATAGTTGAACTGAACAATCCTGAGCACTCAGCTCATGATAAAAATTCTTAGCTGGGGAGCACTTATATTTATTGCCTGATAATTTTGTCATTTCTTGAGAAAAATATTTTGAAAATTGTTTATGGGCGTTTATGCCACTTCCAACAGCAGTTCCTCCCTGTGGAAGTTCAAGAAGTTTCTTTTCTATAATATTCAACATCTCTTTTGAAGATTTTAATTGGCTAGACCAAGCTTTTAATTCTTCTGAAAAATCTATAGGCATCGCATCCATTAGATGTGTTCTACCTGTCTTAATAGTTCCTTTTATGGATTTAGCCTTATCATCAATTGATTTGATTAAGCCATCTAAAGTTGGAAAAAGTTTTTTAGTTAAGTCCATATGGGCGCTAATTTTTATTGCAGTAGGTATAACATCATTACTGCTTTGGCTCATATTTACATCATCATTTGGATTAACTTTAATTTTTGCATATTTGGTTGCAATATTTGCTATAACTTCATTAGCATTCATATTTGAACTTGTTCCAGATCCTGTTTGAAATACATCAATTGGGAATTCATGATGATGTTTTTCTTGCCAAACCTCTTTAGATGCTCTTGAAATTGCCTTAGATTTTTTTGAAGAAATTAGTTTTAATCTTAAATTAGTCTTAGCCGCTGCATCTTTTATAAGACCTAAAGATGAAACAAATGATTTTGTAAAAGGAAAATCCATCTTAATACCGCTTATAGGAAAATTATTCACAGCTCGTTGTGTTTGAGCACCCCATAATGCTTTTGAAGGCACTTTTACTTCACCTAAGCTATCTTTTTCAATTCTATATTTCATATTTAGTTCTTAATTTGATAAGCTATTTTAACATTATTGAGCTTAGGAGTATAAAAACTATGTCAAATGTTGCACCAATAAAAATTGATATTACCAATGGTAAATTGCCAATTAAAGAAAAAGGTCTTGTTTTCCAGGAATTTGCTAATCCAGCAGAAGAAAGAAGAAATCAGCTAGAAAAACTAGCAGCTGGTTTTAGACTTTTTGATTACTTTGGATTTAATGAAGGGGTTGCTGGTCATATTACTTATAGGGATCCAGAATTTAAGGATCATTTTTGGGTAAATCCTTTAGGTGTTCATTTCTCACAAATTTCTGTATCAGATCTCTTATTAGTCAATCACGACGGAAAAGTTGTTCAAGGTGATAAAGATGTTAATGTTGCGGCATTTGCAATACATTCAAGGCTTCATAAAGCAAGACCAGACGTTAATGCCGCCGCTCATTCCCATTCAATATACGGAAGAACATTTTCTACTCTTGGGAAATTATTAGATCCTATTTCTCAAGATGCTTGTGCTTTTTATGAAAATCAAGGCATCTATGAAGACTTCTCTGGTGTTGTCGAAGAAGTCAATGAAGGAGATGAAATTGCAAAAGCTTTAGGAGATAAAAAAGTTGCAATACTTCAAAATCATGGAATCTTAACAACAGGACCTTCAGTAGATATCGCTTTATGGTTTTATATGTCAATGGAAAGATGTTGCCAAGCTCAGTTAATGGCAGAAGCAGCAGGTGAACCAAAAATTATTCCGCATGAAACAGCTATTAAGACAAGGGAATTTATTGCAAATGACATTGCTGCTTGGGCAAGCTATCAACCTGCATTTGATAAGATTGTAAAAATGCAGCCTGATCTTCTAGATTAGCTAGCTGGAATAATTATCGCTTTTGTTTCAAGGCACTCTTCTAAGCCATGTTTGCCATGCTCTCTTCCATTACCTGAAGCCTTATAGCCTCCGAATGGAGCAGCATTTCCCCTGGCTCCGCCATTTATAGTAATTTGACCTGCACGAATTTTATTTCCGACCTCTATTGCATGAGATAATTCACCTTGAACATATCCTGCAAGACCATATTCAGTATCATTCGCAATCTCAATTGCCTCTTCTTCAGTTTCATACTTCATAATGCATAATACAGGTCCAAATATTTCTTCTTTTGCAATAGTCATATCATTAGTCACATCTGCAAATACTGTTGGTTTAACGTAATAACCTTTATCGTAACCCTCAGGTTTTTCAACCCCTCCAGCAACCAGCTTTGCTCCTTCTTCAATTCCAATTTGGATCATCTTTATAACCTTTTCATATTGAGTTTTATTTGAAATAGGTCCTATTCTAAACTCACCATTTGGATCTCCAATTGAAGTGTTGTTTGCAGTAGCTACTGCAACTTCAACTGCTTTATCATAATTTTTTGAAGAAACTAACATTCTAGTTGGAGCATTACATGACTGACCAGAATTTAAGAAACAATGCCCAGCACCGCCTTTAACTGATTTTTCAAGATCTGCAACATCATCAAGAATAATATTTGCTGATTTCCCACCTAGTTCTTGTTGAACTCTTTTAACAGTTGTTGCTGATGCTTGTGCTACAGCAATTCCTGCTCTTGTGGAGCCAGTGAATGACATCATATCTACTTTTTCATGCTCCGATAAAGCTGCGCCAACTATTGGCCCATACCCATTCACTAAATTAAATACTCCCTTTGGAACACCAGCATCATGCATAACTTCAGCAAGTAACATTGAACAATATGGAGATATTTCACTTGGTTTTAAAATCATAGTACAACCTGTAGCAATAGCAGCAGACACCTTGGTTGTGATTTGGTTCATTGGCCAATTCCATGGAGTAATCATTCCAATTACTCCAATTGGTTCTCTCCTTAAAGTATAACCACCCTCCTCTTTTTCAAATTTATACTCCTCAAGAGCTTCTAAAGTTTCTTTAAAATTTATTAACCCTGTATTTGCTTGAGCCCTTTCGGATAACCAATTTGGAGCACCCATTTCTTTTGTTATTACTTCAACAAAATCTTTATATCTATTCTCATATTGTTGAATAATTTTCTTTAAGAGCTCGATTCTTTCATTTTGAGAAGATTTTGAAAAAGATGTAAACGCATTAAAGGCTGCATTAACCGCATCATCAATATCCTTCTTAGTACCTGCAGTAACTTGACCTATTATTTCTTCATTCGCAGGATTGATTACATCAATTAATTCACTTGAATCAGATTTAACCCATTCACCATTAATGTAAAAATTTAAATCATTGCTCATAAGTTTCTCCATGAAATTTTAGAATAAAATTATAACTAAATACTTATAAATGAACTAGGGAGATCTTATTAGAATAGTCCTTTTATTTCTTTATTTTCATCTAAGCCGATAGCTTCAGCTGCTGGAACTCTTGGCAATCCAGGCATAGTCATAATCTCACCACAAACTACAACAATAAATTCAGCACCAGCAGAAAGCCTTACTTCTCTTATAGGAACATCATGGCCAATTGGGGCACCCATTAACAATGGATCAGTTGAAAAGCTATATTGTGTCTTTGCCATACAAATCGGATAATCGCCGAAACCGTCATCTTCAAGTTTCTTAAACTGATTTCTTACTTTCTTATCCGCAATAATTTCTGAAGCTCCATATATATTTTTAGCGATATGTTCTGTCTTATCCCACAAGGTCATTTCATTATCATATAAAGTTTTAAAATCAGCGGTATTTGAATCAGCAATCTTGGCTACTTCTTCAGCAAGATCTGCAGCACCTTCGCCACCTTTTTCCCAATGTGATGAAATCTTGCACTGTACTCCTAAATTCTTACAGAAATTAATTATTTGCTCATGTTCATTTTTAGTATCAGTTACATAATCGTTAATGCCTACAATCACCGGAACACCAAATTTACCAATATTTTCTATATGCTTTCCAAGATTCTCACAACCTTTTAAAACAGCATCAATATTTTCAGAGCTTAGTTCATCTTTTTTTACACCACCATGCATTTTTAAGGCTTTGGTAGTAGCCACCAAAACTACTGCATCAGGCTTTAGTCCAGATTTTCTACATTTAATATCAAAAAATTTTTCTGCTCCTAAATCTGCACCAAAACCTGCTTCTGTTACAACATAATCTGCAAGCTTTAATGCAGTTTTTGTAGATACTACTGAGTTGCAACCATGAGCAATATTTGCAAATGGCCCTCCATGCATGAATGCAGGATTATTTTCTAATGTTTGAACTAAATTTGGTTGGAAAGCATCTTTTAATAATGCAGTAATAGCGCCATCTGCATTAAGTTGTTTTGCTCTCACTGGCTCATTAGACCTTGTATATCCAATTACAATATTTCCAATTCTTTTTTGAAGATCATCAAGATCGGAGGCTAAGCAAAAAACTGCCATTATTTCTGATGCAACTGTAATATCATATCCACTTTGACGCGGTATGCCATTCCCAGTTCCACCAAGACCGCAAGTGATATCTCTCAAAGATCTATCGTTCATATCAACCACTCTTTTCCAGGTTATCCTTCTTGGGTCAATATCTAATTGATTTTTCCAGTGAATATGATTGTCGATTAAAGCTGATAATAAATTATGTGCTGCACCAATTGCATGAAAATCCCCTGTAAAGTGAAGGTTTATATCTGTCATTGGAATAACCTGAGCATATCCCCCTCCAGCAGCACCACCTTTCATGCCAAAACATGGCCCTAAGCTTGGTTCTCTTAGGCAAATCATTGCCTTCTTTCCAATATGACAAAGACCATCAACCAAACCAACGCTAGTTGTTGTTTTACCTTCTCCGGCAGGGGTGGGTGAAATAGCAGTAACAAGAATTAATTTACCATTATCATTCTTAGATAATGAGTTAACAAGATTATGAGTTAGTTTAGCTTTATCATCCCCAAATCTAATTAAATCATTTTTTTGTATATCTATTGACTCAGCAATCTCATCAATAGGTTTTTTATGAGCAGCGTTTGCTATCTCTAAGTCACTGGGATATGTTGCCATATTTCCTCCATATACCACCAAAATTAAACTTTAGTATATATAAGGATTAATTTGTAAACTAGCGAAATTTTTATTAATTTTTAGCCTCATTAAAAGCATCTATTGCTCTCAATCTTGATTCTTTTAAGTCCAATATTTTAGAAGGATAATTACAATTAAATCTTGTTTTGTCTAACGGATCATGTATTTCTTTTATATCTACATCTGATAATTCGTTTAGATATTTTTTAATAAATAATCCATCGCTATCAAAGTTCTTTGACTGTGTTAGTGGGTTAAAAATCCTAAAATATGGAGCTGCATCTGTACCAGTTGAACTACTCCATTGCCATCCACCGTTATTAGATGAAAAATCTCCATCTATAAGATTTTGCATAAAAAAAGCTTCACCAAGACGCCAATCATGAAGCATATTTTTAGTAAAAAACATCGCAACTACCATTCTCAATCTATTGTGCATCCAACCCTCGTTAATCAACTGTTTCATAGCAGCATCGATTAACGGGAAACCTGTTTTACCGTTTTTCCATGCCTCAAATTCTTCTTCATTGAATCTCCACTTAATTTTAGTTGTATATTCTTGAAATGGCTCACCTTTACTAACTTTTGGAAAAGAGAACATTATATTTCTATAAAACTCTCTCCATACTAATTCATCAATCCACTTAGTTATGCCTTTATTACCAGAGTCTAATTCAAAATTATTTTTTTTTAGTGCCTCTAAAATACATCTTTTTGAAGAAATAATTCCTGATGCTAAATATGGAGATAATCTGCTTGTGGCATCAACAATTGGATCATTTCTATCTCTTGCATAATCGAATATTTTTTTATCTAAATAATTGTTTAATTTTGTGAACGCCTTTTTCTCCCCAGCGGGCCATATAGAAATATCAACTGAATGATGCGTCTTAAAACAAAAATCAAAATCATTTATATTGGAAGATATATTTGTCTTAGCTTTAGGGATATATTCAAATTCAATATCAAGAAGATCAATATTAAAATTATCTACCCACCTTTTTTTAAAAGGTGTGAAAACTGAATATGGATTACCTTCTCCAGTTTTAAATGTGCCAGCTGGAAAGACTACTTGATCATCATATGATGCATAATTAATATTATTCTTTTTTAATAATTCTTTTACTTCTTTATCCCTCAGTCCTTCGTCTTCTCCGAATTGGTTGTTCCAATATATATTAGCAATCGACCTTTCATTAATTAGTTTATGAATTTTTTTAGGATTGTCATAAAACCCATCAGAGTTAATTATTGTTAATGGGATATTTAACTTACTTAATGACTTTTCTAAACTTTTAAGATTTTCAATAATGAATTCAATCTTACAATTAGCTTCATTATGAAGTTTCATTTGATTATTTGAATATATGAAAATTGCATGAACTTCTTCAGATTGAAAACATGCAGCTCTTAATGCTGGATTATCATCTGTTCGTAAGTCATTTCGAAACCAAACCAAACTTTTCATTTTTTTTTTATATTTTTGAATTTGAAAAGATTACGTCAGCTTGATGATTATCTTGAATATTGAATATTTCAGCCAAACCTCCAGCGGATTCAATAATTGCTGCTCCAGCTATAATATCCCATATATATACGCCATTCTCTTTGTAAAGATCAGCTTTACCGCAAGCAATATAACATGAAGCCATTGCTGCTGAACCTAGCATTCTTAACTTCTTCCAAGATTTCATATCTTTAATCATATTGGTCAAGGCCTCATCAGAATAGTTTGTATTATGAGGTAGGCCTGTTATTAATATTCCATCTTTCTTTTTATTGATCTTTGAAACATAAATTTTTTTATCATTTAAAATAGCGATCTTCTTAATGTTATTGCCAACATATAAATCATTGTTATTAAAATCATAAATAACTCCTGCTACAGGTTTCATTTTATGCACAAGACCGATTGAGACGCAGCATATAGGAATGCCTCTATTATAATTTGCTGTTCCATCTAAAGGATCTACAATCCAATAAGTATCTCCAAGATTATCTTTTGATTTGCCACTTTCTTCTGCAAGGATTGGATGGCTTGAATGTTGAGAAATGTATTCTTTTATTAAATTTTCTGACGCTATATCTGCTTTTAATTTTGTATCTCTTAAATCAGTTGAGATTTCATTATTTAATTTACTTTTTGAATCAACTAATAGTTGACCAGAAGATTTCGCCGCTTTTATTGCTATCTCTATCTCAAAATCTAAATTATCTATGCCCATTTAACCTTTATATTCAACTCTATATATTACATCATACTTATCATCAGATATAAGCATTGATCCATCGCTCATTATGAATGGCTGGACTGGCCTACCCCAAGCATTTTGTCCATCAAGCCATCCAGTTATAAAGTCTTCTTGAGAAATATAATTTCCATCCTTATCTAGATTTATAAGAATTATTTTATAACCAGATTTTTTTGATCTATTCCAAGAACCATGAAGAGCAATAAACAAATTATTCTTATATTTTTCAGGGAATCTATCATGATCATAAAATGCTATTCCAAGAGGAGCTACATGTGGCCCTAGTTCAGCAATAGGATCAACAAATTCCTTTTTAACTGTTGGTATAAATCTTCCAAATTCTGGATCAATGATGGTCTTTGCATGCTTATATGGATACCCAAAGAAGCTTCCTTCTTTGTCTACAACATTTAATTCACAAGATGGTGAATCATCACCCAGCCAATCTCTTCCATTATCAGAAAAATATAATTTTTTAGTAGCAGGATGCCAATCTATTCCAACAGAGTTTCTTACACCATCAGCAATCATTACTAATTTGCCATTTTCATACTTATGGATTGCAGCAAATCTTTTATCTTTGGTCTGAGGCTCAAGACATATATTGCATGGAACGCCAATTGGAATATAAAGATTATTATCTGGCCCAAAGTTTAAATGCCTAAAACCATGCCATGTTTCAGATGGTAGATTATTCATATATAACTCAACTTTTGGAGGATTGTTTTTACTAGATAGCAGCCAAGAATCTATTGCTTTAATTACCCACACTTCTTCAATTTCAGCAAAATATAAATTGCCATCATGATAAGTTACGCCTGTAGGATTCTGTAGATTGGATTTTATCAAAACTCGCTTTTCAGCAAAACCGTCCTTATCTTTATCATATAAGGCATATATCTTGTCACCATTCTTGGAACCAACTATTATAAAGCCATTTTTAGTCTCAGTAATCTGTCTTGGTGAATCAAGATTGTCAGCATATATGCTTATTTCAAATCCTTCAGGCATGTACAAATTCTTAATACCATTAGAATTAACTGGCAATGTGATAATTAAAGTTAAAACAAAAAATAAAATACTTTTTCTATACATCTTTTATCTCCTTAAACCCCTCTACGTGTTTTTTTAGGATATTTAATATACCTCTAACATCATTTGTTGTGATTGCATCTTGTAAGTCTTGAAGTGCTTTTTTTAGAATCTCTTTTTCAGGATAATTTTCAATTGACCTAAATACCTTTGTATTGTCAGTTTTTAATTTATCACCTGAAATTAGAAGTTCTTCAAATAACTTTTCTCCAGGTCTTAGGCCGATTTCCTGAATTTGGATGCCTTCACTATCGCCATCATGACTGATATTTCTTCCAGATAAGTAAATTAATTTTTCAGCTAAATCTAAAATTTTTACCTGATCTCCCATATCAAGAATAAAAACATCGCCGCCATTTGCAAATTCTCCGGCCTGTATTACAAGACTTGATGCTTCAGAGATAGTCATAAAATATCTTGTTACTTTTTTATGAGTGATGGTAACTGGCCCTCCCTGTGCAATTTGTTTTCTAAATAAAGGAATTACTGAGCCTGAAGAATTAATAACATTACCAAAACGAACAATACAATATTTTGTATTCTTTATCTCAGAATCTATTGATTGAACAATCATTTCAGCAAGCCTTTTAGAGGCGCCCATAATATTTTCTGGTCTTACTGCTTTATCGGTAGATATGAATACAACCTTTCTTACGCCACATTCTGCTGCGGCTTCACATAATGATTTTGTTCCAAATATATTATTTCTAAGTCCTTCAGAAATATTTTCATGATATTCAACAATAGGAACATGTTTGTAGGCTGCAGCATGATATACATAATCAATTTTATGATTGCTAATGATTTCTTTTAATCTTGGTTTATCTTTTACATCTCCAAGAAGATATATGACTTCAATAGCGATATTTCCAGCCTTAATAATCGACTCTATTTCTTCTTGAATAGTGTATAAATTAGTTTCTGATAATTCGAGCAATACTATTTTCTTTGGATTGCCTGATAAAGCTTGCCTTACTAATTCAGAACCAATAGATCCTCCAGCACCTGTTATCATTAGGTTTAATCCAAAAAAAGATATCGAGGATCTTGCAACAGGATTTCTTGGCAAAATATCATGAATATTTAAATCCTGCATTTCAACTAATTTCTTTTGATTTACTACCAACTCTTTAAGCGAAGGAATAGTTCTAACCGCAAGTTTATACTTCTCTAGACTTGATATAACTGCCCTTCGATCAGACATGTTTAGACTTGGTATAGCTAAATATACTTCTAAGTCAGGGTATTTCTGAGATAGTTCTTTTAAATGCTTATCTTTACCATAAATTTTAATGCTATTAATTTCACCGCCACTTAAAGCTTTTGAGTTATCAAAAAAACCGATGATATTAAATTTAGAGTTGTGTTTAAGAGCTTGATATAATTCATTCCCTGCTGAACCTGCACCATATATTAAAACAGATTTTCCTAAATTATTAGGTTCCGGCGAATTCATAAGAATTCTTGCTAGATCGCGAGAAATTTGTATAAATGCATAAAAAACATATGCTAAAAATATTGATCTTAAAATAGTGGCAATCAAAAATTGATTTCTTACAATCTCATATTCTGCCGCATATACTATACCCCATGATATTCCAAATATAGACGAGCCTAGTAAAGATCTAGAAATCAAATCTCTTGATTCAGAATAACGTATTGATGATCTGTAAAATCCAGACTTAATGAAATAAATGTATGTAATAGACATTGGTATTAAAAAATTAAGATAATTCTGAATAATCGTCTGAAACATATTCACTTCAAAGTCAGATGCTAGAAACGCACTAAAAGGAGGACCAAAAACTATCCAACATAAGAAAGCAGTAATCAGATCTACTAAAGTTAATATTAATAGTTTATATTTTCTTGATAAACTTTTTAAAACCGGAAAATTTACACCCATATAATAATTTTACTTTAAAAAAATATGTATATATATTATTAATTTTATAGATCATGATTATAATGATAAATGCACTTTAATTTTAGAAAAAATGTTCAAGTTTTTTAAGAAAAGCAAAGAAGAGCCTGAGATAGAACAAACAGGTTTTGAGATTGAACTCACAGCTTCCGTACTGGCCTACGAACTTGCAAGATCAGATGGTGAAATCTCAGAAGATGAATTATCAGTTCTTATGACTGAAATTGAAGATATTGCTGAAAAAGTTGGAAAGGATAAACAAGAAATACTTAAAATAATTAAAATATATAGTGAAAATAGCGTTTCATTTTATGAGTTTGTAGAAGATATAAATAAAAATTATTCAAAAGAAGAGAAGCTTAATTTATTAAAATTTATGTGGAAAATCGCTTATGCTGACAATAAGTTAGATGTAGATGAAGAGAGGTTAATAAGAAGGATATCTAACTTGATAAAGATAAAAGATATAGAAGTTTTAAAACTTAAAGATTTATTTAAAACTTAATATTCAATAAAGCTAGCATTATCGATTAAAAATTGTTCTGCTCTAGATCTATCGCATTTACCTGGATAATGTTGAATATTTTCATCATACAAATCATCACCAACAAAAGTAAACATTTGTAGCAATATCACGCATTTTTCAATTTCATTCACCCTATTGTCATAATAAAGTTCATTAGCTAATGATTTAAAAGTATTCGAGTTAGATTGCACCCTCAGATTTTTTTTATTATCTAAAACCATATATGATGCTTCTATATCTTCATTTGAAATAATAGGCTTCCAAACTACAGAGTTTGTTGATTCTCCCGGAACTCCAGTTTTAGCAAAATTTGTCCAAAACCCCATCATATTTCTTGATAAATAAAACTTGGATAGGCCTGCAGGATATAGCAAACTAGATAAAGGATAGCCTCCTACTAACTTTGTATTTCCTACTAATAAAGGAATTTCAGTTGCGTGCGCAGCTCCAATAAGTTTTCTAAAATCAGCTATCAAGTATCTTCTATGGTCATCCCAGTCGTACCTGTATGAATAAAGATCTTTGTTTCCTGATTTATATAGACCATCGAGAGGTTTATCTACCCCCCTTATTTTCCATGCAGAACTCCTATAATAATTAAAAGCTTCGAAAGCATCCTCATTTTTTAATACTACTTTGGGAATTCCTAGCACAGCACTTGCTGCTGAATAATCTAAGTCTACAAAATATTCTGCAGAAGCTAACCATAATTTAACTTCGTCACGATTAGATCCAGCAATTGTTGGTACCTTATTAATATATTTTGGGTCTTGTAGAGCTCTTCTTAATCCAATCTCTGGCACAACTATATTATCAGCTGTAAGCAAAGGGAGTTCTTCATACGTTTCTCTTTCAGAATAATATTTAAAGAATTCTTCTGAAGTAAGATTTAATAATATGTCTCTTATTTCTTCATTTGAGTATTCCTTGTTAGCACTAGGCTTTGCATGGTCTTTAATAATTCTATTAACAACATTCCAACTTGCATATGAAGAAGTAGATGATAGTTTTTTTGGTTTGTATGCATCAATTGGCGTAATTGATGTTGTATATCCAGACATTGCGATAGCTTTGTGGAACAGCCCCTTTGATTTATCAGAGACAAGTAAAGAAAATACGTTATGTCCTCCTGCAGATTCCCCAAAAATAGTTACATTATCTGGATCTCCACCAAAAAGATGTATATTTTCCTGCACCCAATGCAAGGCGGCTATTATATCTAGCGTTCCAAAATTAGAAGACTTATCAAGTCCAGATTGAAAATCTTGAATTGATGGATGTGTGAACCAGCCAAATGGACCTAATCTATAATTTATTCTTACTACAATTACATCATGTCTTTTAGCCATCTTACTGAAATCATACAAATCTTTCAGACCAGAGGTATTTCCGCCTCCATGAATCCAAAACATAACTGGAAGAGGAGTATCTGCTTCCTTAGCTGGAGCAACTATATCTAAATATAAACAGTCTTCGGTGCCCGTAAGAATCCCATCTCCATCAGCACCTCCAAGCGAAGATGGTCTTTGAACACAAAAATTATCTTCTTTAGGTAAGATGATGTTTTGAGGCTTATTAATTCCTCTTGGAGCTTTCCACCTTAACTCATTTATAGGGGGTTGAGCATAGGGGATATCATCCCAATATAAAACATTATTTTTTTTGAATCCGTCAACAGACCCTGACTTTGTGACTACCTCATAGTCAGCAATAATTATTGAAGAAAATATTAAAAAAAGTAGTAAAGATAAATTATATTGTGATTTCAATTTTATTTTTTAATTTTATTTTTTATAAATAATTATAGAAGCAGGTTAATATTATATATTATTTTCGGGATGTAGCGCAGCCTGGTAGCGCACTACACTGGGGGTGTAGTGGTCGTCGGTTCAAATCCGGCCATCCCGACCAAATACTAATTTAAATTATTTTTTACAAATGTTGATGCTTTAAAGACTAACTTTTTTCTTTTTGAAATAGTATATTCTTTTTTTGTTTTTGGATTGCGTCCGACTCTTTCAGGTGTTGTTTTCATGCTGAAAGTTCCAAAATTAGATATTTTAATATTTTTTGAACTATTAGATTTTATTATATTAATAAAAGTGTCTAAAAGATCCTTAGCTGTAGACTTTAATAAAAAAGCCTCGGAAGAAATATTGTTTACAATATCTTTCTTTCCGAGGCTCAAATCTAATAATTATTAATTAACGCCTGTTCCAGTCCCGCTTCCTGTACCAGTTGTACCCGTTCCTGTTCCAGTACCTGTACCGGTTCCAGTAGCTGTGCCAGTAGCAGTACTTACGACCGTCTCAACCTCTTCAACTGCAGTTCCTGTATCTGTTGCAACTGTAGCTGTTCCAGTAGCTGTACCGGTTCCAGTATTAGTATTATCGTCAATACCGCCTACATCTCTAACCTTAACAGTAATTACTTGAGTTGCAGCATTGCCACTTGCATCTGTAGCAGTTACTGTAGCAGTAAAGTCCATTGTACTGTTGTCATATTCAAAGCTTGATTGACTTTCAAAATCAGGAGCTGTGATGAATGATAAAACACCAGCAGAAGTAATTTGTAATACATCTGAGGCAATTGTAAATGTTACAGTTTGAAGATCTGTAGCTGTAACTGTGCCAACAGCGGTTTGATTTTCATCAATTGTAAATGTTGATGATGAAGTAAATACAGGAACTGTGGTATCAGTAACATTAACAGTTCTTGATGCTGTTCCTGCGTTACCAGAGGCATCAGTAGATGTATAAGTTACAACATATGAACCAACAGTATTTGTATCAACTGTGCCAGATGAAACAACAGAAACAGTTCCTGAAGCATCTGTTGCAGTAGCACCAGCATCACTATAACTTGTACCAAGTTCAACCGTAGCAGGATTATCGCCTGTTACAGTTACAACAGGTGCCGTTGTATCTACAACATTAACAGTTCTTGATGCAGTGGAAGTATTTCCGCTTTTATCAGTTGCTGAATATGAAATTACATAAGATCCAACAGTACTTGTGTCAACAGAACCTGAAGATGTTACAGGTGTATCACCATGGAAAGCATCATTAGCAGTTGCGCCAGCATCTGTGTAACTTGTACCAAGCTCAACCGTCGCAGGATTATCACCTGCGATTGTAATTACAGGTGGAGTCTGATCATTATAGCCTTCATCAGTAAATGCTGAAACTGCACCAAGACCAGCTACAGCTATTAAAGCTTTCTGGATTGCTGATAATTCAGCAGCTATTTCTGAAAGCCTGCTGCTTCCTGAAGAAGATGCGGTGTTTTCTTCTTCAACATCGGCACTTAAACTTGCTTGTTCAGATAATAAAATGTTTTTTCTAGCGTTAAGTTGCTCAATACTCATCTTATTTACACGAGCTTCTATTTCGCTAAGTTTTTGATCTGTTACACCGTAGTCATTTGCATATACATTAGATGCAAGTAATAAACAAAATACTAAGGCAACCCCCGTTAAACTAAATCCTGTTTTTAAATTTTTCATATGTTTTCCTCTATAATTCATATGCAGTTCTTAAATCCTATGAAATCTATACTTTTTTCATAGGAAGTGAATTGTATAATACTTTATTGCCTTAGGCTATAAATTTATAATTATTTAATATAATAGCTAATTTATACGTTAAATCCTAAAATTTCAAAAAGTATGTATTATTAATATACATATAATACACTTAAAAAATGATTTTTTTTGAAAAAACTTTCATAGATTACGAGTTTTATTAATTTATTTCCCTAAATCTTACTAATAGATCGTGCAGTGAATGCCTTCTGACTAGTTTTGCACCTGGATCTTTGGTTAATGGTCTCCAAGTATATGTTATTAAATCTCCATATATTGGTATATTAAAAAATATACCTTTGTCAAAGCTTCCTTCGCCAAAATCATCTCTTGAGACATCGGTAAATGTTGCAAAAGCGCCAAATTTAACTCCATTATCAAATGTTCTTGAAAACTCAATTGTTGACCCTATGTCTCCTGCAAGATATTCGCCAGCTGAAATTTTCATATCAAAAGGAACGGAGCCATAATTTCTATAATAAAAATTTGAAATTAGAATTGTATTTTCATAATCTAAATGGCCAAAACCCCAATCATAATCTCGCTTCTTTACCTTAAAAAGCTCAACACCAAAAGCATAATTTGATAATTGTTTATAGTATAAATATTCCATGCCAATCCCAGAATACATATCTTCCAGAATTCCTGCTGTAGCCATTAAATGATGATTTGTTTTTGGTGTAATATGGTAATCAAACTGAGCTCTGCCAATTAAAATCCCCTTATCCATATTTTTTAGATATTGCTTAACATCTGATCTTACCTGTGCAGGAAATGTATCAACTGGTACAAATCTTAAATCATCAAAATTATCTGCAATTGAATATTTAAGATTCGAAGTAAAAAAAAGATTTTCTCTAATTACGTATTCTGAATTATTCTCAATCAAAAAAGCACCTTTAAAAAATTCTTCTCTTGATGCTAAGAAGGGTCTAAACTGCACACCTGTTGAAGATTCAAATTTTCTTGAAGGATTTCTTTCATATATTAATCGTGAATTTCTATCAAATGATTGATCAATCTCATTATATGCATCAAGATTTGCAATCTTTAAATCTTTCTTAATGTTCTTGTTTATACCTGCATCAGCGGATGCTTCAAATATAATTTCTTCTATAATTCTTAAATCGTTATGAGTAAATTGTGTAAGATCCAACCCAATAAATTGGGCACTTTCAGTTATTTTATTTACTCCAATACCATTATTTTCTAAATTTTTTATTAGTTTGTCATACTTTGTATCGCTGACTTCTGTTTCTGCTGGTTGATATTCATATTTTTTGTAAGTTTTTTTAGGGTTATTCTTATATACGAACTTAATTGATAAATAGTTACCTCTTTCATAAGAAGCTCCAATTGTAAAATTGCTATTTACAGAGTAATCAAGACCAAAAGAATAATCACTTTTTCTCTTGTCATAAACAAGTTGAGAGTCTCCACTGCCTAAAGTATTTATAACATCCCTTTCAATTTTTAATAATGTTTTATTGTTTAAGCTATATGAAATTCCATAAAAGGGAGATGTTGTTGCAGAAGAAAAATATTTATCTGGATCAAATTGACCGCCTCCACCTTTATTGCCCGACGGTCTGCTTTCAAAACTATCAGAAATATAAGTTAATGGATTGGTAATTTTTTGGCTGGAGCCATTCAACTGACCCCAACCCAATCCAAAATGCATATCAATATTTTTTATGCCATAGGTTGCAACAATATATTCAGAACTATGTAATCCAGTTCCAGCAAAATCATACAGGCCAACAGCTATTGCAGGCATAATACCTTCTTCTTTAAGCCTAATTTTAAGATTAAAACCCTTATCTTTTAATGATTGTTTGCAAAAATCATATTGTTCGGTTTGAGGACAGTATGGTATGTTTTGAACTCTGGTATAAAAAATAGATGCTTCCAACCAGTCAAAGGGACTTGCTGAAAGAGTCATTTTTTGGTCAGGGGTACCATCATATATTGTTAGGCCGTACACTCCCTCATTATAAAATCTTGCAGTCGGTGAATTTATTAATCCTACTACGCCATGGTTATTGTATATATTGGTATCAAAGTTATCTGAATAAACTAAAGATGTGAAAGAAATCAATAAAGCAAAGTAAATTTTATAAAAAAAATTAACTAAAATTCTTAACATTCATAATCTCTATCTAATTATCATTAATGGCAGATAAAGATGCTAAAGCAACTCCCAAATTACCCAAAATTGACACGTAAGCCTGAGCAGCTAGCCTTCTAGTAGCTGAGTTATCTAATTTCTTCGGAACAAATATTATTGATCCGGGATATAAATTTATAGTCTGAGGCTGATTAGCAAATAAATTCTTTTTCTTTGAAAATTTTTCTGTTTCTCCATTTGGATGCAAAATATAGATTGATTCTGTATCTGCAAATCTTTTAAGCCCTCCGGATTTAGAAATAAAATATTCAACATCCTTATTCGGACTATACATAACCGAACCCTCTGATGATACTTCACCATATACATAAACATTATTAGTTATTTCTGGAATTACTAAGGTATCACCCTCTCTAACATTCACATTACTGTATTGACTATCGCCTTGCAAATCAACTATAACTCTTCCACTTGGCTTTGAATTTTTAATTTCTTGTGTGAGCCTAATTATTGGTGTTAGGTCAAAATTCTCACTAATATTTTGTTGACTCATTATAATAATATTATCTAGGAATTCTTCATATAAAAGATCTTTAACATTTTTATTAATAATCTTTGCTTCATTATTTTCGTAGACTGCTCCAAAGGGATATGCATTTTCTGTGTATCCACCTGCTTTTTCCACCAAATCTTGTAATGTTTCACCTGCAGCCATAGTATAAAAACCTGGTTTATATATAGCACCTGAAATTCTTGCTGTCCTGTAAGAGTATTCTCTTACATAAACTAAATCACCATCTATTGGCTTAATCGATTTAAATTGAGATGTATTTACAACCGGTATAGATTTCAACGTCCCATCTAAAAGTCTCTCCAATGAAATATTTTCTAGATCAGCTGTTTGTTTCATACCATTAGCAAATCTAAAAATACTGTCTAAATACTCTTCATCATTTAACTCATATTTAGCACTTCTTTTAACTGCGCCATCAATAGTTACTATATTTTTTCTTGGTTTTATAAAAATAACGTCACCTGACCTAAGGCGCTTATTTAAAGAATAATTACCATCTATTAAAAGATCATAAACATCAAGCGTTTCTATAGTCTCATTATTTCTTATTAAATTTATTTCTCTATATGAGCCAAACTCGTTTATGCCCCCTGAAACAGTTAAGGCATGTAAGATATTTGAATTTCCTGTCAAGGTATAAACTCCAGGATTTTTTGCATTTCCTGAGACTAAAATATTTACATCTCTTATTTCACTCAAGGTAACGTAAGATTCTGTACCAAAATAAATATTTTCAACTCTTGATTTTATTAAAGATGCGGCTTCATTTAATGTGAGTCCTGCTAATACTAATTTACCAATACCGGGAATATTAATTGAGCCATCGCCAGTAATTGGAAAGTTTTCAATAAATTCTTCTTGGCCAACTAGTTGAATATTAACAACATCACCATTATCAAGTGTATAAGATGAATCTGGGTTTGGTTCATTTATTGGCATAAATGAAGTTTGAAATGTTGTGAAAAAATCAGAGCCAAAAATCTTTAACTCTTTATTTGCTGTGATTTCATCATCGGTCTTTAATCTTCTTTCTAGCTCTTCTAAATCTGCTTCCAACCTTGCTTTAAGATTTATTAGACTTTCGTCCTCACCCATTCTGCTTGAATATATTGATGCTCTATAATTTTCCTTAGCGTTTTCGGTTTGTTTTTCTGATTTCTCAATCAAATCTTCTCTGATATCTTCTGGCAAACTATCAAGGTAGGATTCATCTAGCTGCTGTGACTGAGCAAAAGTACAGAACAATAACGTACAAAATATTCTAAAATTTTTCATATATATTCTCTGGTTGCCGTAAGATAATCCTCTAAACTTCAACATTATATATAATTTTAGCATTTTTAAATAGAATGCTTGGGTATGTTAGAAATTATTTCAATCCTGGAATGCTTACGGAGTCAATGCTAACAGTATTATTTATTATTTGATCAATGATATTGTTAACTTCATTTTCTGTGATTGTTTTTTCATTGGATTGAAAAACAAATCTAAAACCAATTTTAATTTCAGATTGTTTCTCGTTATGGAAATAATCAAAAATAAAAACCTCTCTTAAAAGTCGATCTCTAAATTCATATATACGTTCTTCCAATATTTTAAATTTTGCAGGATCTTTTACCGAATATGATAAATCTCTTATAGACCGAGGAAAGTCCGATACAGGCGAATACTTAAAATTATTAATAGGTAAGGTTTTTGATACTTCACTAGAATAATTTATCTTAATTGAAGAATCGAGCAGAAATTCAATATAAGTTATTGGATGTTTTAATTTTGTATTCAAGCTCTCCCTAGAAATATCCACTATATTAAGTTGGTTTAAATCTATGATTCCTTCGAAAATAGAACCTATATATTTCTTATCTATAAATTTAGAAAAGTCTCTATAATTCTTATCTATACGCCCAGATGCAATTATTCCAATTAATCTTTTGTTGGCATCAGGCGAAGATGAATAAACATTTGATATTTCAAAAAGCTTTACGCTATCTTGTTGCCGCCTTTCATTGTATAAAAGGTTATCTATAAGAGAGTCTTTTAGATTTTGTCTTAAAAATTTCCTACTTGAATCAAGCGGATTATCTATTTCAATTGCATCTTCATTATTTTGTGAAGTAAAGGGATTATTTATCACCTCATAAAAACCATTTTCTGTAAGTAAATTTTTTAGCCTATCCTCTTGGCTAAATATTTTGCTATCTTTGTTAAACGTAATCTTAAAATTCGTTGATTTAATTTTATCGAAGCCAATTGATCTAGCTATTTCCTCTGATATATCATTAGAATTTTGAATGTCGTGCCTATATGATGGCACTTCAATAGAATCTTCATTAATATAAAATCCTAATCTTTTTAAAATTTCAGAACATTTTGATTTTTCTATAGCTGTTCCAAGAACACTATTAATCTTGTTAATCCTAAAAGGAACAATGGTTTTTTTTTCATGTGCATTTGACTCTGAAAATAATTCAATTTTATTTATATTTGCATGCTTTTCTATAATTCTTAGAAATCTTCTCAAGACATATTCGTGGCAAGCAGGATCTGTATTTCTTTCAAATTTGTGAGAGGCATCTGATCTTATATCGTATAAAACAGATTTACCTATAATTGCCTCTGGATCAAAATAGGCACATTCAACAATAACAGATCTGGTATTTTTAGAACATGCAGTATTTATACCTCCTACAATACCAGCAAGATTAATGACATCATTATTCTCATTAAAAAAAACTAAATCACCTTTATTTAATTCAATTATTTTTCCAAGCAAAGTCTCAAATTTAACTTTTTTATCTAAAAAATCTAATTTTATATAATTTCCGAGTTTTAATGCATCATAACAGTGTGTAGGTTGACCAGTTTCATATGAAATATAATTAGAAATGTCTGTAAAAAAATTATTCCTTTTTACATCCATATCATCAAAATACTCCTTTAGCTCTCCATTGTAATTTTGTGAGACTTCATCCACCTCTATTTTTAAAAAAGAAATATTTGAACAATGTTTTTTAACATTATTATTAAAGTTTAACGATAATGTGTTTATGGATTTATTGAAAATATCATTACTGATACTAACATCATAAAATAATTTTAAATCTCTTAATAACCCGTTAATTGATAAGCAATCTCCTCTATTTGGGGTAAATTCGAAATCATAAATATCATCATGAATTTCATGTTCATGACCAAGCTGAAATAATTTGTCTGATAATTCATTTTTATTGAGCTTTGAATTAATTTTTTGTTTTAAATGTTGGTATGATAATTTCATTTAAATTGACTCAAAAAATCTAAATTTGATTTATAAAAATCTCTTATATCTAATACGCCAAATTTAAGCATTGCTATTCTTTCAATACCTAATCCAAAAGCAAGTCCAGAATACTGCTCGTTATCAATTTTACAATTTTGAAGAACTATTGGGTTAACAACACCGCATCCCAATATTTCTAGCCATTTGCCATCTTTAGACAAAATATCAACTTCAGCTGAAGGCTCTGTAAATGGAAAATATGACGGTCTAAATCTAATCTTTATATCTTCACCAAATAAAAAGTGAACTATTTTATAAATTAGATCTTTTAGGTTTGAGAAACTAACATTATTATCAACATAAATTCCTTCAATTTGATGAAACATAGGCAAATGAGTGGAATCATCATCTTTTCTGTAAACTTTTCCCCCTGAAATAAATGCGAATGGAGGCTTTTTATTAAGCATTCCTCTTATCTGGACAGGAGAAGTATGAGTTCGCAATACATGTGATTTATTATTTACATAAAATGTATCATGCATTTGTCGAGCCGGATGTGACTCTTTAATATTTAACATATCAAAATTAAACTCTTCCGTCTCAATTTCTGGCCCATCTGCTATCTCAAATCCAAGGCTTATGAGAAAGTCGATTATAGAGTCTTTTACCTGATTTATTGGATGATGTGAACCTTGATTTTTAATTATTTTTGGAGGACCAAAGTCTCTATTCTGTGACATTTAAACCAAGTGCTAGTTAACTGCTCGCTCAACAACCTTATTAAAAGTTGAATTATCGTTAACAGCTAGATCTGCAAGTATTTTTCTGTTCAAAACTATATTTTTTGCTGCTAATAAATGAATAAGTTTTGAGTATGACACTCCAGCTTGTTTAGAACCGGCATTAATTCTAGCAATCCAGAGAGATCTAAAATTTCTTTTTTTATTTTTTCTATCTCTGAAAGCATATTGTAGCGACTTGATATTTGACTGCTTAGCAGTTTTATATAATCTACTTCTAGCTCCATAATGACCTTTTGTAGATTTAAGAATTTTTTTATGCTTTGCTTTGGCTGTGACTGATTTAGTTACTCTTGACATGATATTTACCTGTTAATCAACTTAGAGGCCATCTTTAAAACAGTGCTATCAAGTTTTTTAAGACCTCTATTATGTCTCTTCCTTTTTGTAGATTGTTTTGTAAGAATATGATTTCTATTAGCACTTCTGCTTTTTACAGATGTACCAGTTTTTTTAAACCTTTTTGCGGCTCCAGAATGTGTTTTAAGTTTATATCCCATAATAAATCTAATTTTTTTTCTTTAATGGTGATAAAACCATTAAAAGTTGACGACCTTCTAATGAAGGCTCTTGGTCAACCTGAGCTATATCCTTAAGCTCATCTTTTAATCGATTTAGTAAATCGAGACCCATATTACTATTTAAGATTTCTCTACCTCTAAATCGGACGCTTATTTTAGTCTTTACTCCGTCAAGAATAAAGCTTTTTATCTTGTTAAATTTAATATTGTAATCACCTACATCTGTTGATGGCCTAAATTTAATTTCTTTAGCCGAAGTTCTTTTTACTTTTCCTTTAGATGCTGCATGGCTTTTCTTTTTATCAAAAAGATATTTTCCATAGTCTATAAGCTTACAAACGACTGGGTCTGCATCAAGTGGTGAAACCTGAACTAAATCAAGAGATGAAGATTTTGCTTCTTCAAGCGCTTGTGAAATAGAGACTATGCCTTTCTTTTGTCCATCAGCATGAATTAGCAATACCCTACTGGCTTTAATTTTCTCATTAACAGGAGTTAATTGTCTTTTTGAGATTCTCACAGTTGATGAAATCTAATCATGTATAGTTTTAAAAAAAATGAAAGGCATTAAGAATTTAATGTGGAATTATTAAAAGTTATTATTGATAGCATAATTTGTGTTGATTTTATACTAATTAACTAATTACGCAAATATTTTTATGGCTGTAGAATGCTTTTTTTCCATTCATTTTTTTGGAATTCATATTTCTCTCGTTTATTCAATCTCAATTCACTTCCTTGCCAAAACTCGAAATAATATGGGATAAAAGAAAAGCCACCCCAGTGATCAGGACAATCAGTAAGATCATCGTTGTTAATAGATTTATTATAATTTGATTTAACATTTTCATAAGATTCTATTTCAAATGATTGATTTGATGAAATAGCGAGAGCATTCTTTTTTTTGTCTCTTTGTTTAAAATACTTTTTATTAAAAATCTTTGGAGTTTTTTTTATAATTGCTTTAAGTCTTATCTGACAGTTAATGCTATTCCAGAATATTAACGCAGTTATTTGGTTATGCGATTCAAACTCTTTGGCTTTTGGTGAATTGTAGTTTGAAAAAAAAATAAACTCATTTTTATCAACAAATTTTAAATTCACATATCTTGAATTCACCTCATTTGTTACATTTGAAAAAGATGAAATAGAGATAGCTTCAATATTCTCTTGACCTGCCTCAATCGAGTTATCATACCTTTGTTTTAAAACAAGGTATGGTTCATCAGGGCATAAATTTTTAAATGTAATCACATTCGCTATTCTAATTAATAATTGAAAATAATCTATAAGAATTCATATTAATTATATATTCTATGCGTATTTTTAAAATGTAAGCAACTAATAAAATATTGGAGTATAATTTTAGTATTTCCAAACCTAATTAATTTTTAAATATGAATAAATTACTTTTCATGGGAAGGAAGTCATACGCTGCGGATGCGCTCTCATGGTGTGTTGATAATGGATGGGATGTTGTTGCCGTAGTTACTGATAATCACCAAGAAACATCACCTACTGCCAATGCAGCAAGAAAATTTGGATTAAGGCTTCTTGATTATGATTCCTTACTTGAGGCAATAAATTCAGACACTATTGAATTTGATCTGGCGGTCTCTTATGTATATTGGAGAATCTTAAAAAAGCCATTAATTCAATCACCAAAACTTGGAATTTTAAATTTTCATCCTGCGCCTCTACCAGATTTAAGAGGCACAGGCGGTTTTAATCTTGCAATACTTGAGAACCATGAAAATTTTGGTGTCACCGTTCATTATATGGATGAGGGAATCGATACTGGGCCTGTAATTGAAGTAGATAGATTCTCAATTGATGCAAAGTCTGAGACAGCACAAAGTCTTGAGAAAAAAAGTCATAAGAGAATGGTAGATCTGTTTAAAAAAACATTAACTAGAGTGAAAAAAGATGGCATTCTTCCAAGTCAAAAATTCACAGGAGGAAGACATTTATCAAGAAATGAAATGGAAGAATTAAAAAAAATTAAGCCTGGCGACGATATTGATGCAAAAATTAGAGCGTTTTGGTTTCCTCCATATGATGGGGCATATGTAGAAATTGATGGGAAAAGTTATACACTTGTTAATCGTAAAATTTTAGAAAAATTGGATGGAGATGCAGAAGCAATTTTTCGTCATACTCAAATTGGTTCATAAATATAAATAGATTATGTTTGAATGGGTTAGAAAAGATCTTCAGGAATTTGGCAACTATTTAAGTTCAGAAAATGAAATAAAAGAACTGAGCTCGAATGATATCGATCTTGCATTTATAGGCTCTGGCCTTTCATCAACTTACACTTTAATTGAATTCATAAATCAATTAAGTGATAAACATCATTTTGCTTCTATATCAGATAGCAAAGATTTGATAAGAATAATCATGTTTGAAAAAGATTCTTGGCTTTGGGGTGGTATCCCATATGGAAGACGCTCTGGTTTTACCTCATTAATAATAACTCCGTTAGATGAGTTTCTTCCATCAAATGAACTAGAATTATTTATTAAATGGATGAGTAAAAATATTAGTTGGTTAATAGTGCCATTCAAAAAGGATGCTGGGGCAAGGTCAAAAAAATGGCTTCAAGATTCTGAAGAAAAAATAATCTCAGGACAAAGTGCAAAGATCCATATACCGCGATATTTTTTTGGAATATACCTATGGGATAAATTAAAAGAAATTCTGTCTAAAACAAATAAAAATATTAAATTAGAGTTTGTAAAATCTGAAATCACTTCGATAAGGTCTATTGATAGAGAGGGTCGAAATGGTTTTGATATATGCATTAAAGAAGGCGCCGTATTTTTCTCTAAGCAAGTTCTTTTAGGTATAGGAATACCACAGATAAGATCGCTTGGAAAACCTGAGGTGGTTGATAAGAATGTCTTATTTCTTGATGATCCGTATTTTCCTGACCTAGATTCTTCATTAAGTAGTCTTAATAAATATATTGCAAAAAATAAATCTTCTAAAATTCTTGTAGTTGGTGCAAATGCTAGCGCTCTCGAGCTTATATATCAAATAACTAACTTAAAAAACTGTGATGATAATGAAATAACTTTTACTGTTATGTCCCCTCAAGGGAAATTGCCAAATCTATTTATTAAAGATAAGAGTTCTGATTTTTATGCAAAAGAACTTGAAAAGTTAAGTATTTCAGATAACCAAATTACCGCCGATATGATTCTTAATTCTTTAAAAGAAGATCTAAATAATGCTAATAAAAGCAATTATGATATCTCCGATACATTACCTATATTCACAAATCATGTAGGCTCCTTAATTAAAAAATTATCAAAAAAAGAAAAGTTTAAATTCATTTCTTATCATGGGCTTGAAATAGGCAGACTACAAAGAAGAGCTGGTGCGGAATATACACAACCTGTAAAGGAGCTTATAAAATCAAAAAAAATTGAAATTATTAAAGGCAAGTTCCTTAATCTATGCTTTGAAGATGGAAAAACTCTTGTAAGTTTTATTGATGACACAAACACACCCAGGAAAGATTTATTTAATATAGTAATTAACTGTGCTGGTTCTGCTGGTCTTGCTGAAGATGGCATGTCTCCACTCTTAAGACAGCTTAAAGAGTCTGGCTTATGTAAACCAACAATATCAAATCATGGATTCGTTGTTGGCGATAAATTTGAAATAAAAAAAGGTTTTTATATTAATGGACCATTGCTTGCTGGCAATGTTGTTGGTGATATGGGAATTTGGCATGTAGAACATTGCGGTAGGATAATTTCTTTTTCTAAACAAATTGCAAAAAATATAATTGACGAAAAAATTCATCCAGAAAATTAATAATTTATAAATTAAAAAACTTCTAATATTAGATTGATGATTTCTTGTTGTTCATCTTTGGTCAAATCACTGGATGATGGCAAACAAAGTCCGGAATTAAAAATTGATTCATCAAATCCTGAGCCATGATATGGTATTCCATCAAATATTGGTTGAAGATGCATTGGTTTCCATAATGGTCTTGATTCAATTTTATGCTTCTCTAACATTTTAATAATATCTAAATGCGAAACATTAGTTTTTTGTGCATCAATAGTCAGAGCAGTAAGCCATCTGGTTGACTTATAGCCATCTGGTTCTGGCATAAAATTAATTGCTTCATTATTTAATTTGTTATAGTAATTATTAAAAATATCTCTTCTGGTTTTAACTCTATCATCCAAGACCGACATCTGACCGAGCCCAATTGCTGCAGATATATTTGATAGTCTGTAATTATATCCAACATTTGAATGTTCATAATGAAGCGCCTTATCTCTGGCTTGAGTGGAGAGAAATCTTGCTTTATCAGCCCAAGATTTATTTTTTGTGACTAACATTCCACCTCCAGAAGTAGTGATAATTTTATTACCATTGAAAGATAGAATTGCAACGTCACCACCTGAGCCAGCCTTTCTTCCATTTAAATATTCAGCACCTAAGCTTTCAGCACTATCAACAATCAAAGTTACTTCGTATTCCTTTGCAATTGCTTCAAGCGAATTTAATTCAACCGATTGTCCATAAAGGTCTGTTGGAATAATTGCTTTTGGCAATCTATTTTCATTAGAGGCCTTTTTTAACTCCTCTTTTAAGATATTTTCATCAATACACCAAGTTTTTGGATTTAAATCAAAAAAACGAGGTACAGCGCCTATGTATTTTATCGGGAATACACCTCCTGCAAAAGTCATTGACGATACCCAAACCTCATCATCCCTTTCAACCCCAGCTACTATTAATGCTAAATGCAAAGCAGAAGTGCCTGAGCTGAGTCCTACACAATAAAAATCTTGACCGATATAAGTTGATACTTTTTTTTCAAACGCGTCTAAATGAGGACCAAGTGGAGCAATATAATTTGATTCAAAAGCTTCTTTGACATAGATTTCCTCTTGTCCGCTCATATGTGGTTTAGATAAAAATATTTTCATAGTTTGTAATTTAATTATTAACTAAATTGTAAAGTATTATTTTTCATTTCCTGTAAATTTATCTTGTCCAACTCCAAGATCGTCGTCAATGCCAGATTTATCTATTACTTTTAAAATAGTTTTCAAAATAATCTTAATATCTATAAATAAATTATGGTGATCAACATACCATATGTCTAAATTAAACTTTTCATCCCAAGTAATTGAATTTCTTCCATTAATTTGAGCCCAACCAGTAATTCCAGGTAATACTTCATGACGTCTAGCCTGATGATCAGAATATAAAGGTAGATACTGAATTAATAATGGACGAGGTCCAACAATACTCATATCACCTTTTAATACATTTAAAAGTTCTGGTAATTCATCCAATGAAGAATTTCTTAGCCAAGTTCCAAATTTAGTAAGTCTTTGCTCATCGGGAAGCATCTCACCATTTGAATCCTTGTCATTAAGCATAGTCCTGAATTTAATAATTTTAAAAATTTTACCATTTTTACCTGGTCGCTCTTGAGTAAAAAAAACCGGCACGCCCATTGTATTGATTATTAAAATACAAATTATTAATAAAATAGGTGACATAATTATTAGAGCAGAAAAAGATACAAGGATATCAAAAATTCTTTTTAACAATGTAAAACCTCACCTATATGAAGTCGCTAATGTTAGCATAACCCCTTATCCTTAGATAGAATTTTGATAAAAACAGATCGTTAAAGTCATTTAATTGCTATATACCCATATGTTCGATCATTTGTTCATTTACTTTTTTAACGTCATATTTTTCCATAGCAATAATCCGAGATTGTGATCCCATTTTGTTGATCAATTCTGGATTTTTTATAAAATTTAACATTGCCTTTACTAATGGGTCTACGGCTTTAACAGGAACAAGAAATCCATTACTACCATCTATAACAGTCTCTTTACATCCTGGTGCATCAGTTGTAATGATAGGTCTTCCCATTGCCATTGCCTCTAGCACTGTACGAGGAGTACCTTCACGATAGGAAGGCAAAACATAGACACTACTATTTGTAATTGCAGGTTTTACATCGTCTAAACGACCATAAAAATTTATATCGCCAGAATCTATTCTGTTTTGAAGATCTTCTTTAGAAATTGAACTAGGATTTTCATCAATCCAGCCAACTAAACCAAAAATAATATCTGGGTATTCTTTTTTAATAATTCTTGATGCTTCAAAATATTCTCGTATCCCCTTATCTTTTAACAATCTAGCAATAAGCAAAAATGTTAATTTCTTTGGAAATGGTGCCTCTTCAAAACTCTGCAAATCAACACCAGAGCCATTTACCACAGCTGTCTTTTTATCTTTAGCTTTAAGTATTCGAAGATTAAAAAATAATAATTCATCATCCTGATTTTGAAAAATAATTTTATGAGCATTGGAAAGAGAAAATCGATATAAAGATTTCACAATATAATTTAACCAAATTTTATTTCCTAAAAATGCATAACCCAGTCCAGTAATCAAGGCAAATCTATGTGGTACGCCAGCGATCCAAGAAGCCAAATTACCATATATTGCTGGTTTATGTGTATAACCTAAAAAGTAATCAGGTTTGATTTTTTTCATTAAAGACCATAATTGATATATTGTCTTAATATCAATAAATGGATTTATACCTGTTCTGCTTAATGAAACTTCATGAACATTTGCTCCGATAGATTCGAGATTTTTTGCAATGCCGGTACTAAAAATATCTGGTGCCACAACATGCACCTCTATACCTTTCTTTATTAGATCTTTTATAAGTGGTCCCCTGAAATTAACCAATGATTCTGGCGCACTTCCCATAATTAAAAATTTTAAAGACATATGCTAACTATTATTTTCTAACCAAGTTTGGAAAATTAAAACATTCCATAACTGATAATGCCAATTTCTTTTTCCACTTATATGTTCATTCCATTTATCTCTTACAACTTTTACGTTGAAGAACCCTTCATTTTGGAGGCGTCTCTCATCTAGTAACATCTCCGCCCAATCTCTTAAAGGCCCTCTTAACCATTCTGCTAGAGGGACTGCAAATCCCATTTTAGGTCTTTGGATTAAATCTTTAGGAACATGTTTATACAATAGTTCTCTTAGTATCCATTTGCTCTCTCCATTACGTATTTTATAATTTAATGGTAATTGAGCTGAAAACTCAATAACGCTTGGGTCAAGAAAAGGAACTCGTGTCTCTAGTGAGACAGCCATTGCAGCCCTATCAACCTTTGTCAAAATATCTGTTGGTAAATAAGTTAATAGATCATAAATCATCATTTGTTCTATTTGACTGAATCCAACATATCTATCAATTCCATCATTTAATATTGTTAGATGTTCAGAAGCATCTATTAACCAATCAGTTGGATTCTGTATTAAAGATGCTAATTTAAAATGCAAATCTCTGATAGAAGTTGAATTAAGAACATTTGCTCCCTTATGAAGCTTGTAACCAAAATTTGAAAAACGTTTTTCAAATAGATTTCCAAAATATTTATTCCAATTTTCTTCAGATAAACTATAAATTAATTTTCTTGCTAAATATTTTATTGGCGATGGGGTCTTTTTAATTTTTTCAAACATGCTTTTAGTAAAAATATATCGATTATATCCACCAAAAAGCTCATCACCTGCATCTCCAGACAAGGCAACGGTTACTTTTTGTTTTGCTATTTTGGATACTAAATATGTTGGAATTTGAGAAGAATCTGCAAAAGGCTCGTCGTAAATATGAGGTAAATCTGGTATTACATCAAGAGCATCTTGTTCGGTAACATACATATCAAAATGGTCAGTACTAAGATGATTTGCAACAGCTCTTGCATGCTCTGCTTCATTGAAACCTTTGACATCGAACCCAATTGAAAAAGTATTAACTCTCTGCTGAGATTGCTTCTGCATAAGTGAAACAATTAAGCTTGAATCAATACCACCCGATAAGAAAGCTCCAAGCGGTACATCTGCATTCATTTGTTGTGCTACTGCAGTGGACAAAATATTATCTAGCTCACTAATAGCATCTTTGTCTGAATTAAAATTTTTAAGTTTTTTACCCATTTTATATACTTCTTCTAAAGACCAAAATTTATAATTTTTAAGTTTTTTAGATTTCAGATTAAATTCAAGAATATAGCCTGGAAGCAATTTGTTAATGTCTTTATAAATAGAAAATGGTGCCGGTATTGCGCTATATCTTAATAATAAAGCAAGAGCACTTCTGTCAATTTCATTGTTAAAGTCGCCTACTTGCTTGAAAGCTTTTAATTCAGAAGCAAAAACAAAAACATTGTTAACCCAGCCATAATATAAAGGCTTTTCTCCTACTCTGTCTCTAGCTAAAGAAAGGATATTTTTTTCTCTATCCCATAATGCTAAGGCAAACATGCCAGATGTCTTTCTTAATGTTTTTTCAAGTCCCCATTTTTCAATTGAAGCAAGAAGGACTTCTGTGTCTGAGTGACCTTCCATCTTTATTGTTGAAACTACCTCAAGCTCTCTTAAGATTTGTTTGTAATTATAAATCTCACCATTGAAAACAATCACATATCTTCCTGATTTAGAATGCATTGGCTGATGCCCTGCTGAGCTAAGATCGAGAATTGACAATCGTGAATGAGCTAAGCCTATT